>JAJZCT010000210.1 GCA_021828925.1 Planctomycetota bacterium | reverse complement strand
TTTCCAAAACAACCTTCATGTTTTTAACCCGGGGCATCTTCAAACTCCTGTAACATATCTGGTGTAACAATCTGCGGCGGCACCAGCCCCAACCGCATACAGATCACGGCAAAATGAGCCCGTTTATTTGGATTGGCCAGGTGCTTCACATTCCAAGTCAGGATGTAGTCCATTCGGTGAGCGACCGCAGCCGCCACATGGACTGCATCACCTCCAATTGCCGGTGCCGGCATTACTTTCTCTTTCACCATCAAATCGGCAAGTTGCTCAACCTCCGAGGTTAACTCCAGTACATTCAAACGTGTGAGCAACGCCAGAGCCCTATCACGGTTGGGAAAGTCTGCCGCGGACAGTTCCCTGATAACCTCGCCGGAAATAAAAATGTCGTGGCGCCTTCGCTGTGTCATCCACCATTCGTTGCTCGAAGCTCGCCATCCGATAATCTTTTCACTTGACCGATCGGTGACGCACGCGCTGAAAAAACTTGTCTCAACGTAAACTTTAGCCATGCCAAGAGTATATCATAACTTATTGCGGCCACAGCCATGACGCGGCATCCGAACGACACTGGGGGCCGCTTTTTCGTGCGGACAAGGCGAGGGCTGCGGGAAAGTCAACGGTGTTGGCGGTGACGGAAGAAAAGCCCGCCTGAAGAACATACGTCCACATGTCGGAACCAAATTCGGTCGAAAACACGAAATCGTCTGTCGCTGTTTGGGTTAAGCTGCCATTTGGCCGCAAGGGAATCCCACAGCACAATTGCATCAGTAAACTTTTCGCCGCCGCGACCTGAGCATGTAATCACCTCAATTTAGGCACGTATGTTCAAAACACTGCCATCAGATGAATTCGGCCGTCCAGTAAAGGGTATATCTCCGCAGCATCCACAATTTCGCGCGGTGGCAATCGAAGCGACCGGTTCAGACCGGTGGTCCTCTCTTAGTGCCCCGCCCCAGTCTTGGCATTACAGCAGCTTACCATCGGGCCAGGTGCCAGCGAACAAATCGGTTCTATCGGCTGGACTGCACCGTCGCGATACTATTCACCCAGCCTGTCCATCCGGCGTTGCTGTCCTGTTGCGGCGCGGCAAATGCCGGACTTCCTTAACTTGCAAATTCGACTAAATCGGCCATACTACTACCCGCAGACGGGATACGTTGCACGCGTGCGGATAAAGTGCGACTGGCCTCGGTCTGGTGGCCTCGCACTTCGCCTGCTACCTTGGGCCAACTATTTTATGTTTTCGCCTCTGCTGGCGATGCTGGAGCCTTCCGCAAAGCCGGGGGCCTTTACGGAGTTCATGTGGCACACCAAGAACAAAAAACTTTTTGTGAGCGAATAAAGGCGCGATTCCCGTGGTTCTTTGAGGGGGTTTTCGCGCTCGATATTGGGTCGCTGGATGTTAATGGAAACAACCATTATTTGTTTTCTGGAGCCACGATTTACCTGGGGATCGACGTCGCGCACGGTTGCAATGTCGATATTATTTCGCCTGCGCACGAGCTCGCGCTGCCCGATTCAACGTTTGATGTTGTAGTCTCGACTGAATGTTTAGAGCACGATATGTTTTGGGCCAAGACGCTGCAGAATGCAGCGCGGCTGCTGCGACCGGGTGGCCTCCTCCTAATTACGTGCGCGACCACGGGGCGGCCCGAACATGGCACTCAGCGCACCAGCCCGCAGGACGCCCCATTGCTGGCCGAGCGCGGCGACGAATGGGGAGCGTATTACAGGAACCTCACGGAGGATGATTTTCGCACAGCGATTAACATCTCCGACTGCTTTCAACTCGCTGAATTCTCGATTGGGGAGCCCACCCACGATTTATATTTCATCGGCATCAAGCACGGCGTTTTTGAGCTACGCACGGACCGCTCGGGGTGTCTGGCAACCCACCCCGCAAGGCGCCGAGAGGAGGCCCTTTCAGACGCGCTTTCCTCTGCCCAGAACGAAGTTTTGACCCGCTGTGGGGAACTGGCGCAAGCCCATGCGTCACAAGCCAAGCTTGTCGAACTGCTCGCAGAGGCAAGTACACGTTCTTCGGGATTCGCGGCGACGGTCGCGGACCTCCAGAGGGATGCGACGGAGCGCGATCACGAAATGGCCAGCCGCCTTTCCTCCGCCCAGAGCGAAGTTTCGGGCAGCCGTCTGGAACTGCTGGCGCTCCAGAGGTCGCAAGCCAAGCTTGTCGAACTGCTCGCAGAGGCAAATGCACGTTTTTCAGGGCTGACCGCTACGATTGCGGATCTCCAGAGAGACGCGGCGGAACGCAATCACGAAATGGCCAGCCGCGATGGGAAGACCCTTCGCGATGCTCATAAAATATCTTCCCTAGAGCGTGCGGTGGACGAAAATCTGGATACCATTGCGAAGTTGCACGCTGAAATCGCGGAAGCCCAATACCTTAGTAAACAAAAAATCGAAGAGTTGGAGAAGAGGCTGCGTCGGATGGCCAGTTCGTACTCGTGGCGCCTGGCGCGGCCTCTCCGGGAAATAGGGCGATGGTTTCGCCGACTGGGCAGGCCCACGGAATTCCTCAAACCCATTCGTAAGATGACAAGGCCCGTTCGATATTTCCTTATGGGCAAGGAACTCCCCCGACAGCCGAGGTTTGCGCCGCGCTGCGACGAAGGTGGTGCGCCAATCTTAGCAGAGGCCGGTGCCGCCGGCCACACCGAGAGCCTCGCGCCGCCTTCGCCGCCGAAAAAATGGGGAATAATGTCAACGCCGCATACGTTGTACATCGCCCGGCTGATTGCCGACCGACTTAAGTCGCACGGTTGGCAAGCGGACGTGTTGACCGGGACGCCGCCTAAATTCGAGCACGAGATGTACGTCGTGATATGTCCGCAGATGTTTGAGCCACTGCCGCCGGGAGAAAAACGCATCGTTTACCAGATGGAGCAATCCGTGAGCGAACGCTGGTTTACGAAAGAGTATCTGCAAATTCTAGAATGCTCGTTGGCGGTTATGGATTACTCCTTGGTTAATCTTGAATTCCTTGCCCGAAGGGGAATCGCTTACCCCCATGTTTATTATCTGCCGGTCGGCGCTCTTTCGGATTATTCCGCAAGTACGGGGCCGGAGGAGAAACGCTATGACGTTCTTTTCTATGGCGACGCCCAGAGTTCAGAGCGGAGGCTCCGGATGCTCGCGGCGTTGAGGAAGGCTTTCGCCGTGCATGTGTGCAGCGAAGTCTTCGCTGAGGATATTATTAGGGAGATTAAACGGGCCCGCGTCGTGGTGAACATTCATTACTATGAGGACTCCCTTTTGGAAATGCCTCGGATACAGGAATGCTTATCACTAGGCGTGCCGGTGGTGTCTGAATCCTCTCGCGACCAATGCGACTACCCCGAAATCGCGGACGCCGTTAACTTTTTTCCCTTGGGAGACGAGCATGCCATGATCGCGGCAGTTCAATCAGCGCTCGAATCTCCGCCGGCCCAAGACAGGATAAAGAACTGTGTGCAGCGCAGCGCCGGCCGCTTCGCGTTTATGCTGGATCGGTTCCTTGCGGGCATGAAATTTCTCCCGGTCAGGGAGACGGGTGACCTCCAGCCACCCCTGCCGCTGGGATCATCACAGATTGCGCTGTCGCTGCCCGAGACGGTGGCGAGGCGACGGGCGTACGAGTCCAATAAACCCCCGGGCTTCGTGACATTCGATGGAATAAGAGCGAAGCCCGGCTGGATCGGGTGCGGGCTATCGTACGCGATCCTTGCCCGCTACGCCCTCGCAAATAACATCTTTCGCCTCACAGTAATCGAGGATGATGTCGTGCTGCCGCCTGACTTCAAGGAAAAGATGGAGATCGTCAACGCGTACCTAGACCGTAGAGGCGATCAGTGGGACGTGTTTGCCGGGATAATCGCGAATGTGAATAAGGACTGCCGAGTGTTGGGCGTTGAAGAGTTTTGCGGCATACGCTTCGCCACGATTGACAAGATGACCAGCACAGTGTGCAACATCTACAATAGGAGCGTATTGGCGCTGCTGGGCCGGTGGAATCCGGAGGTTCTGGACGATCAGACGAACACAATTGACCGGTATCTTGAAAGCCAAAAGGGATTGCGGATTGTCGTAGCCCTGCCGTTCCTCGTGGGGCACTGCGAGGAGATGCACTCAACTCTCTGGGGATTTCAGAACACCAGATACCGAGATATGATTGCGCGGAGCGAGCGGGATATCATGGATCGCGTGCACAGGACGCTCAGCGGCCGAGATCCTTCGTTCTTGGGGCAGCGGCCACGTGACGAGGGCCAAGCGGCAGCTTCCGCAAAAGAGCGGGGGTGACATCATTTACATCAGCAGATTACGGACTAAAGGCCGCACAAAACCATAGGAACGGGGTCGCCGGTGAAACGTTACAATGGTTGATTAGCGAGGAAGCCGATCCTGATACACGCGGCGCGGGATAGCAAATATTTATGTGATGGACGGACCGAGATATGCCCTTTGGCCTAGGAAAGAAAAAAGAACATCTTGGCACCAGTACCGAAATAATTCCTCGATTTGCGAAGCAATCGGGTTCGGCACCGCCAGCAAGGCCGACGGTTAAACGCGGGACGGCAAGTCAGATTTTGGGAGGTTATCTTGACTGCGTTCCTAAGCCCGCCTCGGCCCCAAGCACACCATAGCGCCAACCAAACTGTTCCACAGGGCATCAGATCCAATCCGGAGCAGTATCCCGCACGACCTGGGGATCCCCGCTGCCGGGGTACTGCCCAATCAACTGCGTTTCATACAGCCTTCGGTACGGCGGGCAGCTTGTAAAGAGTTCAGCGTGCGTGCCGCAGCCGACGATTCGGCCGGCGTCCAGACATACCACCAGGTCCGCGGACATCACGGTGCTGAAGCGATGGGCGATAATAAAGGTGGTGCGGTCACGCATGAAGTCTTCCAAGGCCAAGGCGATTTTCGCTTCGCTGTCCGAATCCACCTGACTCATCGCTTCATCGAGTATTAAAATCGCTGGATCTCGTAAAATCGCCCTGGCCAAGGCGATCCGCTGCCGCTGGCCGCCGGAGAGCCGGGTGCCGCCCTGCCCAACCTGCGTCTGATAGCCCTGGGGCAAGTCACGGGCGAATTCATCCACATAACTGCGTTGTGCCGCCTGCATGATTTTTTCGTTGCTGGCCTGCCGCATTCCGTATGCGATGTTGTTGTACAGCGTATCCGAGAACAAAACCGTTTCCTGGGTCACCAGGCCGATCTGCCTCCGCAGAGAATTTACCGTTACCCCGGCGGTATCTACCCCATCAATAAGGATTCGCCCTTCCGTGGGAACATATAGCCGCGGCAAAAGAGAAAGCAGCGTGGTTTTACCCGAACCATTGCTCCCGACCACCGCTACCACCTGGCCGCCGGGAATAGTCATATTAATATCCTGCAAGACCCATTCATCGTGGCCCGGATATTTGAAGGAAATATCCTCAAACTGCACCGCCTGCTTGTGACGGGGCAGGCGAGCCAAATTCGGTGATAAATTTGGTTCCTTTGGCAGATCAATAATTTGAAAGCAGCGCTGAGCAGCTGAATTGGCGATTTGCACCTGGCTGTTTATATCATTGAGTTTCCGCAGAGGCTCAAAAATGGCAATCAGGCAGGCCAGCATCAGAAAAAATTCATCCCGGCCAATGACATGGTGGAATGTTAATTCGGCCGCCCACATCAGAGGAATGCTCACCAATATAATCGACATGGTCTCAAACAAAGGACGGGAAAGGGCGGAGTAGTGCACCAGGCGGCGGGCAGCTTTAAACAAATCACGATTCGCTTTTGCAAAGCGCCGCCGTTCGTAACCAGCACCCGAATAGGCTTTAACGACCCGCATGGACTCCAACGCCTCGCTGCTGATGCCCACAACGGCCGACCAGCCCTGTAACTGCACGCTCCCCGTATTCATCATTTTCTTGCCATATTTGCGGATCACCACGCCCATGGCCGGCAAGATTAGCAACATGGCCAGAAACATCTGCCAATCCACCATCACCGCAAGAATCGCCACGCCCAGAGATTTTGTCGGCTCAAGAATCGCCTTCCCCAGCACAGTTCCCAGGCCGCCGGCGACAAATGTCGTGTCTACATTGACTCTGCTGATCAAATCATGCGTGCCTTGGTTGGCGGTATACGACAGCGGCAAATCCAGAATGTGATTAAAAAGCCTGCGGCGCAGATCAATAATGATTTTGTTGGCGACCACACCGCTTATAAAACTCTGAAGATAACGGAACGTGCTGCCCACAATGCACAAACCGATAAAGACCAGGACCACCCAAAACAGGCTCCAGATTCGGCGCTGCGGC
>JAJZCT010000209.1 GCA_021828925.1 Planctomycetota bacterium | reverse complement strand
GGCTATTTTGGAAGTGATTATCTGGGCTACGAGGCCGCTGAAGGTATTGATTGGGTGTGGGAACACCGAATCGACGACCTGCTGAGAGCGGGGTTGTAAATGATTTTGCAAACGGATGGAGCCATTGAATTACGCCGCCAAACTATGCAAGTAGAATTGGACTCCACACGGTCCGGCGCAGAGCGGAACCGCCTGGGGCAGTTCGCAACCCCGCCGGGGCTGGCACAGGATATTGTACGCTGTTTAGCGGCGTTACTCCCCGGTGATGCAACGGACTCGTGAGGTACATCCAGCGGATGAAGTTGGCGGTAATGTCTTCCTGATATTTAGGGTTGGACGCCATTTCCTGTGACAGCAGGCGTGAATACGTCTGAACGCGCTCGAGGTGCATGCCGGTTTCCGGATCGCGCGATTCAGCAAGTTTGGCCATGGCGAAAATTGCCAGATTGCGTGTATCGGTAGATAGCACGCGCTCTCCGCTGCGCACACGCGCCACAAGTTCATCGGGATCATACGGCTTGGTGATAAAATCATCAGCCCCAGCAGTCAGGCCGCGGACACGTTCCCGGGCATCGTTAAGTGATGTGATGAGAATAATATATACATAACCCCACACTTCCTCACGCCGGATGGTCTGGCATAGTGCCAAAGCGCTTAAAGAGGATTGAATCTCCCAATCGGCCACAATCAGATGCGCCAGGCCCTGCCTGATAATCTCCAGAGCTTCTTCAGCCGTTTCCGTGCAGACAACCTCGTGTCCGGCGGCTGACAGCGTCTTACGAATTAACGCGAGACTTACTTTATTATCTTCAACCACCAATACGCGCATGAATCAAAACTCCAGAACCGGCTGACAATTCCAACATTTAATCCGAAATCAGCGCGAAACACAATGTAGCATCTACACCAGTATCATCTACACCATATCATCGGCACAATGTGCCCATGAGCTGAGCGAATGAACATCCTCGTCGTGGGGCCTGTTACCCGAAGCGACTCGGCACAATCAATATTTTTCGGCAAACACTCGCGAACTGTTCAACGTGGCGCTAAAATGAAATCTATGAGAATTGCATGGATTATCTTGACAACCGGTTTGTTTACCGCCAGTCTTTGTACCGCAGCCACGATGCAAGGCACCGAACTGCAAATTGCCTTGACGGGCCAGAGTCATGCGTCAGGGTTATATCATGTGGGTGATCAGACAACATTGACAATCCGCATAAAAAATCCCGGCACCTCGGCGCAAATGCTGTCCGGGAATCTGCACTGGATGCTTAAACGCGGTCAGAGCCAAGTCCCGACACTCCTGGCCACAACACCCATTCGTCCAACCATGCTTACCAGTGGCCAAATTGTGCGTATCACATTGCCTGAAACCTTCAGCGCTGTGGGCAGGTATGAATTACTCTGGCACAAATCAATCATCCAGATGCGGCGGGCGGTTGAGAGTCCCCGGTGTATTTACGCACCGAGTTCAAGTCTGACCGGCAAAAGCATCCCTTGGATTGCGTTGATGCCGGGAGCATTTATTTCCGCCCATCCCGCCGGTTTTATCGGTAGCTTCATCCGTGAAACCGGTATTCGGCAGTATTTATTCAACATTAACCTCTTAGTTAATCGTCGCACTGGTTTTGAGAAGCGGGAATCCCATCTGGCATTGCGTCTCAAAGAATCTGGGGCACGGTTGATTCCGGTATTGACCATATCCGCCTCCGGCATGCGCCAAAGCCCTCTGATTTCCAGCAACGCGCTGATGGTGCAACTCCAAGCAGTGATCGGCATTTGTCACGCAATTGTGGTACGCTTTTCGAGTGCTCCCACACCGACAATGTCAAAGCTCGCAGATGCTCTGATTCCCCGGCTGCACGATGCCTTGCACACACTGAGGTCATCCATTCCGATATTCGCAACCCCCGATGTCATTGGGGCCGGCAAAGGCAATATGGCGTTGACCAGTTTAATCGGCGGTGTGGCTTTATCGGATACTTATCAATCCATGCGATTGTGCCATCATCTTGAGCAATCCGATGCCGCGCTGCCAGTAATGATATTGCCGAGGTTCTACACACAACCGAACGGTATATCCAATCATGCGGTTCCGAATCCCGCGTTGTTCCTGGCTGCGGCCGCCACGTTTGTACCCGTACCGGCTCATTCAAACAATTTCGAGTTGCACGTATTGGGTGCTGGCCAACTATTTTCCATCGTGCATCCACATTTGGCCTTCCTGGCGGCGGTTTTTAAGCAACCGTATGGTTCGTGCGCCGTCGTCTCCGGTCCGGGTTCCGGCGAAGTTGCGAGCCATCAATGGATTGGATGGCGGAATAATCCGACAACAATGATTAAGGACGTTATGTGGCGGACGGCGATGACCGATGGCAGCCTTGGCTGGAAGCGATTGCTGGCACTGATCCCGCCCGCCGGTGAGTTTCCGCGAGGAAAAATGGTCGTCGTTGATGCCGAAGGATTAATGGCCACCCGCAACGCCAGGGGCGAATCTGTACCAACGCCGTATCCCGGATGGCAGGAAATTCCGTTAAATCGGCATGTCTATTTCCTCACGTATCCCGGTACACCAACTGATTTGGCGGCGGCATTGCGAACCGCCTCAATCAAAGGCCTTCCTGTGGCAGACGTTACCATCGCTTCAAACATCATCACCCCAGACATTCATACGCTTACGCTTTCGATTCGAAACGCGCGCGTAGGTCGATTACTGGGAAAGATCGCCATTTGGGAACCGACAACATTGACGACAGGAAACAGCGTGTTGCAAATCAGCGGAGCCGTTCGTTTCGGCCCAATCCATAGCGGTCATACGACGTTGGTCACATTACACATCGCCCCCACCGCCGACATGCCGAAAACCAAGAAGCTAATAGCGGTATTAACCTGGCGCCACTGGGTTGAGTTAACCACGTTTGTAAACCGGCCCACACGCTCTGAAGGAACCTCCCGACATATCGTGCCAAAATCACCGGTATTAAAGGCAATTCCGGCAAACACGGACAAGACTGTTGCGTCGCGCGCCCAGCATGTGCAAACGGTGGCGTTGCCATATATGCCGCCGGCTAAAACCCGATAAATTATTTTCTCCGCCGTTTACAATATGCATCCATCCGTACCACGGTTCGCGGGACCATGGCGCGAACCATCATGACAGATGCGCCGGGGCACAGATGCGCTGGGCACCATTGACGCCATTGCGGCATTGGATGATACTGCATCTTGCGTGTCCTACCTTTGGCTCTGTCATTTCCGCCGCGTATCAGCGTCGGTGGAATGACGCACGGAGACTATATTATGTCCCACGATCGGTTGGTATCATCGCGACGTGAGTTTCTTATCACCTCGGCAGTCGCTGCATCGGCTCTTACCTTATCTGGATGTTCCGACGCAACGTCTCGGGGCCAATCAACCGATGCGGTGGAAGATGCCGCGCTGCTTAATCCGCTGGCATGGCCGCCGATAACCGCCGAATGCCGCCCCTGGTGCTTCAATTGGTGGATGGGCTCGGCCGTGGATCAGGATAATCTGGCCGAAGAACTGCGGAGGTATAAGGCCGGGGGCTTGGGCGGCGTACGGATTATTCCCATTTACGGGGCACGCGGCTGGGAAAAGGAATATATACAATACTTAAGTCCGAAATGGCTGCAGATGATGTCTTTTGACGTGGTGGAAGCGCGCCGCCTGTATATGGGCGTGGATATGACGCAAGGCACAGGGTGGAATATCGGAGGGCCGGGCAGTGTCGGGAGTTATGCGTCGCTGTTTGCAAAAGCCATCGCCTTTGACGCCCCGGCGGACGCGCATGCGCAATGGACTGTGAACCTGCCGCGGGAAAAGATTCTTTATCTGCAGGCGTGCAGCCGCGATGGGCGACGTATCAATCTCAAGCCCAGCCAGATCAGCCCTGATGGTAAGGTCAACTGGGAACGCCCCACCGGCGTCTGGATGCTCGTGGCACTTGTCGGCCACCCCGGTGCCCACGTAAAGCGCGCCGCCCCCGGCGGCTGGGGCATGATGCTTAACACCGTTTACCCCCCCCGCCATGACATCCTATCTTGAGCGTTTTACCAAAGCGTTTGCCACGCCAGGTGTGCAGCATCCGCAAACCATGTTTCATGATTCTTATGAATATATGACAGGGGTTCCACGCGGTTATGGCGAATGGTCGGCGGATTTCTTTGACAGCTTCAGAAAACGGCGTGGATATGCGCTGGAAGATCATCTGTCGGCGCTGGCGGGCCATGGTGATCCGGATACTGTGGGGCGGGTGAAGTCCGATTATCGGGAAACGGTTTCCGATGTGATGGTGGATGACGTCTTTTCACAATGGACACAATGGTGCCATCAACGCGGAATGCTGAATCACAATCAGGCCCACGGCTCGCCCACCAATTTACTGGATTTCTATGCCGTCGCGGATATGCCGGAGCCGGAAAATAATTTCGGCACACCTGACACCGTCGGCCATTGTGATCCGTTGATTGCCAAATTTGCGTCTTCGGCGGCCCATGTACCGGGAAAGCGCCGGGTGTCTTCGGAAACCGGAACGTGGCTGGCCGAACATTTTAAGGTCACGCTTGCGGATATGAAGAAACTCGTCGATCAGTTTTTTGTTGGAGGAGTCAATCATCTGTTTTATCACGGCACGTGCTTTTCCAGGGATGATGCGGCGTGGCCCGGCTGGCTGTTTTATGCCTCAACGGATATGAATCCGCGAATGAGTATCTGGCATGATGTACCGACGCTCAACGATTACATTGCGCGCAGTCAAAGCATTCTTCAGGAGGGCAAGCCGGACAGTGACGTGCTGCTGTACTGGCCAATTTATGATCAGTGGCACAATCCGGAGGGTCTGGGTCAATATCAGACCATGACCAATTTTGGCGATTGGTTCTACGGACATGCCATCGGTAACGCTGCGCGGTATCTGTGGCGAAACGGCATTGGCTTTGATTACATCTCTGATAAGTTGCTGCAACAAGCATTGGTCCTTAACGGACGCATCAACACTCCGGGATGCAGCTATCAGGCTATTGTCATTCCATCCACCCGATACATGCCGCCGACGACGCTGGAAAAAATCCTTGCCTTGGCTGCTGCCGGGGCCAAGGTTATTTTTGAAAACAGCATTCCCGTTGAGCCGCCTGGATGGACGGACTTGCCCACGCGGCAGGCACAAATGCGCACACTTGCGGCAAGCGTGCCGTTGACCAGCGCTCATGACAATTCGGCAACAAAACGCACTGGAAACGGAAGGATGCTGCGCTGGGCAAGAATCAACCATGGCCATGTATTTGTGGGAATGCTGGCTCAAGCCATTGACGCTGCCGGGATTTCCCGTGAGACCCTTACCGAACATACCGGACTTATGTACATCCGCCGACGCTTTGAGGGCGGACGACATTATTTTCTAGCCTATCAGGGTAACAAAACGCTCGATACTCATATCACGCTGGCTGCAACGGCAAAATCTGTCGTCGTAATGGATCCCATGACCGGCGCAAGCGCTCCGGCAATCATTACGCACGATGCCCAGAATCGGCCCACGCTGCGCATCCGCATGGAACCCAATACATCGCTGATTCTCCGCACACTGGACATTGCGTTGAAAGCCACAAAACATTGGAGATTCTACAGCACCGGCAGCCAACACCATCGCCTGACCGGGACATGGGATATTGATTTTATTGATGGCGGCCCATCACTGCCGCGCGGCTATGAAACCCGGGAACTTACGTCATGGACCAACAATGGCGATCCTGAAACGCAACGGTTTTCCGGCACAGCGCGTTATACGCTGACCTTCAACGCCCCGCCCGGCGACGCGCCATGGCTGCTGAATTTCGGAACAGTCCGCAACACCGCCCGCGTGCGGCTGAACGGCGAAGATATCGGCGTATTGATTCAAAGCCCTTATGAGTTGGTGCTCCATAAGCTGAAAGCTACTGATAATGTGCTGGAAGTTGAAGTTACCAATCTGCCGGCCAATCGCATCCGATATATGGATCGCAAGCACATCGCATGGAAAATATTCCGCGATGCTAATTTCGTCAGCATCGACTACCACCCATTCAACGCCGCCCATTGGCCCATCATGGAATCCGGCCTGTTGGGGGCCGTGACGCTATCATTCACGCGTTAACGCAATAGATGGCGCAATGGCACAACGGGCGATCTGTCACGCCCGTAAATGAGGATTAATTGGCGGCAGGTGTAATTAACATCCGCTACCGGACTATCCCTTACTGACCACCACCGGATGGCCGTCATAATGCACAATCTGATCCGGTTGCGCCGGTTCAATACCGGTGCCATGATCGGGACCGACAAATCCAATGCGGAACGTCCGGTG
>JAJZCT010000208.1 GCA_021828925.1 Planctomycetota bacterium | reverse complement strand
AAGGGCCTGCGCCGTCAGCACCCTGCTGACGGCGGTTATTTCCAGACCATGCTGAATGTTGCGCAGCCCCGTGGTCCAATTCACCATCACAGGCGTTTTGCCGGAAAACAGCACCGCCAGAAATACGGTGTCCGCCGCCACCGAAGCCGGCAGCATGATGCCCACGCGTTCGTCCGGGATTTTCTTTATTTCCTCGCGCAAGGCGAAGATCGAGGTAATCAATTCACGATAACTCCGGCTGCCCCGCTGAGTATCAGCCACCACAACCTGATCCGGATGCAATCGAGCCTGCTTCAGAAATACTTCCTGAATGGTGTTGCCTTCCGCCAATTGCACGCGTGCCGATCCAGTGTTGGCCAGCCAACGCCGTTCAGGCGGAGGTACGCGCGGATCTTTCGTTCCGGCGGCAAGCTTACCACACGCCGCCAGCATCACATCACCAACTGTTTCCAGCGATTCCACCGCCCCCACCGTTACGCCAAATTCCCTCTCCAGCCACGCAATTAAATCCATAATCGCCAGACTGTCCAATCCTAAATCCCGAGCCAGTTGTTGATCCGCGGTGATCGGGTTAATGCCCGTCAATGCACCCAGATACCGGCAGACAATTTGTTCGGTCGCCGGAGCAATGGCTTCCGAATGCGAGCGCACCATTTTGGGCGATGCGGGAATATCCCGCTCCCCGGAGCGGTCCCAAACGCTATAGGGAACATATCGTGCCGCCGACGCTTCCTGATTATAAAAGCATTCCATATACCGGTTCATTTCCGCCCGGCCTCCGCTGCGCGGAAAATCTTTTGGCTCGGTCAACGTAATATTAACCTGTCTCCTGGGAGCAAAAAATATCCCACTGGCCAGTAAATCCGGCAAATGGGCTTTAAATGCCCGGCCCAGCCGGGGGGCCATACCCGCGCCCCATCCAAAACTGCTGCCCCATAAACCTGTTGTCCGCACCAATACCACGCGTACTTCCGGCAACCGGGCTAAAATGCGTTTCACCGCACTGGCACTGCCCAAATCAGTCGTCTGCTCCCGCATTAATCGCCCGGCAGGATACAGCAGTACATTATCGCCCTGCCGCAAGGCCTCTACGCAACGATCAATGGCGCGCTGCACACGATCCGTCTTTCCCGCTTCGATACCGGACATTTCCGGTATTGGCAGAACGCCAACGGTGCCGGCCAATGTTCTGACCAGCGGATGGCGAATCTGATCTTCCGCGGTTAACGGGCGTACCGCAAAGCTTTCGTGCAGATGGGCCACCATAATGACCGGATCAATCAATGCCGGATGATTCGGCAGAAAAAGAATCCCAACCCGGCCTTTTTCTTTAATCTCCGCCGCACCATTCACAGTCACACGATATCGCAGGCGCAGCACCAACCGTGCAACGCGGCACAATAGCCGTCCCACCCATTTTGTTGACCCGCCGGAATTTCCGCCGGCCGTTCGCGCAAAGGCAATCGCGGTCATCGCCGTCGCGACAATTGTCAGCACCCCGCAGGCAAGAAACACTTGCGTTGGTATCAGCAGTTTTTGCAACGGTATATACAACATACTTCCCATGAGAATACCAGCAAACGAAGCAAACCACGCCGCGGCGATCACCCGCCCCCGAACCTCCGCTGTGGGTCGCACCTGGAACAAACTCTCCAGCGGCACCATGATAAACCCACCAGCGATACCTGATCCACCCAACATAAGCAATACATAAAAAAGCTTCACTCCATGCGGTAATAGCGGCGAGCCTCCGATGAAACAGAGAAATAGAGCCAACGCCCCCATGGCCGGCGCGACCGCCCGATGGCCGTTATCTTTGGAGATAAATTTTCCAGCCGCCAGACTTCCGATCACAATTCCCAGCAACTCCGCCAGCGCCAGATAACTCGTGCTCGCATCGTTCAGCCCGAACTGCACCAATCCCATCTTATTAATGACCAGAATCTGTAACGCCGCGACAAACCAGAAATACGTATTGGCCCCTATCGCTGTTATGAATAAACCATCCTGCCGCAAATGCCATAAATCTCTGATGGAGTTCATCGGGCCTCCCCATGGAAATCTGGCTGAGGGATTAGCCGCCGGGCGACTCGGTACCGCGAAGCTGATCAGCAAACCAAGCACAGACACGCCCACCAGGGATGCGGCCACCAGCACGCGCCCGAAGGCGAAATCCGCCAGGTGCCCGCGCTGCGTCAAGGCGACGCCGGCCAACACCACGCCCAGCAGAATCGCCGCGGTGGTGGCGGATTTCAATCGCGCGTTAGCCTTGATGACATACCAGTCCGGATACACATCCGGAATCGATCCAACCAACGCCGGACCAAATATGGTGGCCTGAAGAGCCATGAGAAAAATAACCGCCATGATCACTGACCAGTTCAATGTCAGCACGCCAAGTGCCGCGGCGGTCAGCAGCACCAATTCCAGCATTTTGGATCCGATGACCACATGCTTGCGGGAAAAGCGATCGGCCATCCAACCGGCCGGTGCGGAGAATAACAGGAAGGGTATTGTGAAAAATGTGGCAATCCAGCCCTGCAAATGCGCCAGGCCATGTGAAACAGCCAGCAGGCTTACCGCCTGCTTCATGAAATTGTCGTTGAAGTTGCCCAGAGAATACGCAGTGGCCATGGCAATGAAACGTGATCGCCCTTTACGAATCTGCCGCCTGTCGCCATCGGTTACAGGTAATAACCCGGTACATTCCGCATCCGCAAGTGTCATCATCGAACCTCGACATACCGCAGGCCACTATCAGCCCGCAATATACGGAGTCTCACAAACGGCATGCCACCTTGGTGAATCTCTCTAACCAATTGAAAGATAAGTAGTTAGAATTTATTCTCCATAAGGCCGTTGAATCTGAACATACAATTTATGTGCGCATGATGTACATTTAATGATCTCCGGATACATTTCATCCCTGCTCGGATTCTTGCCTTTCGGCCAGACTGCTTAGCGAATTCCGAATATGTCCGATGCCAGTTACATTGACCTCTTGTGCGGCTATGGCAGTTGTGACGATCTAAAAGCAGTTGTATGAAACCACTGAACGTGTACAGCATATTGAAAGACTAAGAGGCAATAACCTTTTGAGCACGTCCCAGTGAGCCGATATTAAACACGCTGGTGTATCCCATCTGTTTAAGGACTCTGCATGCCACGGCACTTCGCGCCCCGCTTTGACAATGCAGCAGCAAAACCCTTCTTTTGTCCGGTAAATAGCTTGGAGCACTGCTATGCAGGACATCCAGCGGGATATTCATCGCCCTTGGAAGATGATGGGCCTTGAATTCCGCCGTGCTGCGTACATCCACCAGCAAAGCCCCGCTTTGCAGATGCGCTCTGGCCTTTTGCAGGGAAATAAGCCCGATGCGCTTAAGCACCAGCAACACCACGACAACCGCGATAACCGATAAAATCAATTGCCAGTTCATGCCACTATTGTCATCAGGAACCATCCAATTGCAAATCCCCGCCCGCCGCGCGGAAATCGGCCGCCGGGGTGGAGGCCGCCACCCTGATCCCGTGACGTTGACGCACAATCCTCCGAAACCTCTGCATATCGGTTTGGCCGCAAAAAAAACAATTTTTCTCACTCTGCATTGTCAAGCCGGATTCCATGCAGCAGCTTTGTAAAATCCGGTGCGGCAATTGCCTGAGATGCCCCGCAAGGACGCGAACAGGCAATTGCCGGAAGATGCCGATTTCCCGAATTGCGGGGATTTGCACTTACATTCATTTTCATGCGTATCTGGATACACCATGGACAAGAACGGCATAAACCCCGAAAATCCGCGAAATTTGGCATTCTCGAAATCACCCGATTCCGCAGCGGTTGAGTTGGAGGCAAACTGGCCTTGGTCGCCGAGTTTTGGCCCCGCACTTCCGGAGTATATGACATTCGCAGTCGTGACGATGGCCAAAGGCGGCAGAAAGTGTAAGTATTTTTGTTACTGTTTCGCTTAAAGCTTGGTCCGGGTCTGTGACGATAACATTTGAAATGCACGATAACATTTGCTATGTTATCGTGCGTATCTAATGATGCGGAGCCAGAAGTGCCCAAAGAACTCCACCAACTTGAACGCTACCTGCATGACACGCTTGGTGTGGCCGTGACCACCACGCCATGGCGGGGCGGGGAACGCCTGCCGCATTTCCTCAAGGAACTGTACCGCTTTGCTGAAATCGATTTGCTGGGAATGCACGGCCTGCTCGCAGTCGATAGCAACCCCTCCGAACAATCCCCCGCCGTCGTGAGGGCGCACATGTATCTGCTGCGGACGAAGCAGGACGCGGAGGTAATCTATGTTCGCGCCCAGGTAACGGCCTACAACCGCAAGCGGCTGATTGAGCACAAAGTGCCCTTCATCGTGCCGGGCAATCAGATGTACCTGCCCATGCTGGCGATTGATTTGCGCGAACATTACCGCAGGCTCCGGTCGGAACCGCTGACGTTCAGTCCCGCGACGCAGGCCGTGGTTATTCACGCGCTGCTCCGGGGAGGCGAGCAAATCCTCATACCGATGGAGACTGCGCAACGGCTGGCATACTCGGCGATGACGATGACCCGCGCCTTTGACGAGTTGGAGGATGCCGGTCTGGGTGAAGTTGCGACCCGCGGCCGGAAGCGTTGTTTACATTTCCCTGGAAGCAAACAAGACATCTGGACCAGGGCGCAGCCGTTCCTGCGCAGCCCCGTGAACACGCGATTGTTCATCCGGCACGCCGAAGCCGGTACTGACGGCATCCGCGCCGGACTCACGGCGTTAGCCGAATACTCCATGCTTGCCCCGCCGGTATACAGTACCTACGCCTTGAGCCGCGAGGATTGGAAATCGCTGCGTCAGCGGCTTAAGCCCATTGAAGTGCCACCACAAGATCCGGATGCCCACGAGATCGAGGTGTGGTGCTATCCACCAACCCTCTTCGCCGAGCGTGGCATCGTTGATCCGTTGTCGCTGTACCTTTCACTGAAAGCTGACACCGACGAACGCACGCAGGCGGCTTTGGAAGAAATGATGAGGAAACTCGGTTGGTAAAAGGCCTGGACATCTTCCGCGTACATTTTCAGAATTTCGCCGACCGCTACGTGCTGATCGGCGGCACCGCGTGCGACATTGCGATGGCCAGCGTCGGGCTTCCCTTCCGGGCCACCAAAGACCTCGACATCGTGCTGTGCGCAGAAGCGCTGGACGCTGCGTTTGTCCAGGCGTTTTGGGCATTCGTGCGGGCAGGGAATTACCAGGCCCAGGAGAAATCGACCGGCCAGAAGCTGTTCTATCGCTTCCACAAACCCACCAGCGAAAATTACCCATTCATGCTGGAGTTGTTTTCGCGACAGCCGGACATGTTGCAAATAGCCGAAGGCAGCCATCTGACCCCACTTCCGATGGAACAGGACGTGTCGAGTCTGTCGGCGATCTTGATGGATATCGACTACTACAGTTTCGTCAAAGCTGGGCGGCAGGAAGTCAACGGACTTTCGGCGGTGGGCGCAATGCACCTTGTGCCCTTGAAGGCGCGGGCCTGGCTGGACCTGACCCGGCGTCAGAGCAACGGCGAACGGATCGACAGCAAGGCGATCAAGAAGCACAAGAACGATATCTTCCGATTGTTCCAGATTCTCGATCCCGCAATTGCCCCTGCCGCCCCCGATGCCGTCAAGAAAGACCTTCGCGACTTCATTACGCGTATGCGCGGCGAGGAAGTTGACCTCAAAGCTCTGGGGTTTCGTGGTGGTACGCGCGACAGCGTGCTGGCGGAACTCGCCGCGATGTTCCGTCTTGGCTGAGACCCGGATGTTTGAATCGGTGTCAGGCGATGCGAGCCGCACACATTGGCCCGGACGAATTTCAGCGCGGTCACAACAGAGTCGCAATTCTTACTGATGCCGAGACCCACAAGCTTCCCCCGCGGCTGTCTCAAAACAACGCCCCATAGAGACTGGCTCCTGCACCCCTTAAATGACGCCGGGGTGGAGGCCGCCACCCTGATCCCGTGACGTTGACGCACAATCCTCCGAAACCTCTGCATATCGGTTTGGCCGCAAAAAAACAATTTTTCTCACTCCGCATTGTCAAGCCGGATTCCATGCAGCAGCTTTGTAAAATCCGGTGCGGCAAAGAAACGAATAGGCAATCGCCGGAAGATGCAAATACCGCCAATTGCGGGGATTTGCTATCATATTCACGTAAATACATGTCTCAAGATGCTCGGGACAGGAATCGAACCTGCACTCCTTTCGGAACCGGAACCTAAATCCGGCGCGTCTGCCAATTCCGCCACCCGAGCGGGCAATGAGCCTATTTTAACACAGTTGATATTTCTTGACACACCTGTGCTACGCGTGTAATACCCA
>JAJZCT010000207.1 GCA_021828925.1 Planctomycetota bacterium | reverse complement strand
CGGAAGGCGTGGGCATAATTGCCGGGTAGATGCCGGGGCGCGGAAATGCTTAGCGACTGGGGCGTTTGTCGCCATGAAAGCTTTTCATCGCTGCCCAGGAGTTCCACCGCCAGAATTTTGCCGGGTCTGGTGTCGGCGGCCAATCCCAGTGAATGCGCCTGAAAGTGTGTGGGACGCTGCCCCAGAAAAATAGCATATACGGTGGTGCCATCTTTGCTGCGGGTAAAACGAACATCGCCTACGCCCAGCGATGCCGCAATTTTAGGCCCGACGAAAGCGCCCTGGCCGCCGGCAACCGGACCTTCACCATAAACCTTCCACGGCCGCGTGGCATAAATGGCTTGGCCGTTGATGGCAAACCATCCGGCCAGGTCATTGAGAATCGTGCGTTCCTTGCGGTCGATGGTGCCGTCCGGCTTGCCGGGAATATCCAGAATGTACGTGCCATTCTTACTGACCACATCGATCATCCAGTTGATGATCAGTTGCGGGTGCTTGTAACCGCCGTACCGCCCGGGATGATTAAACAAACTCCGATTGTAATGCCACCCGCCGATGCAGGTACCGGTTTGCCACGGATAGGGCATGATTCGATCGACAAATCCGCTTTCAAAATTCCAGACCAGCGCCTTGGCAATGTCGGGTGGAACATTGCCGGTATTGATAACGCCGTGCATTTTGCCGCCATGGGTTTGGAGGCTGTGGTTGTAGTAATAGGCGGCGAGGTTCATGCCGGCCCAACCCAGTGGCAGCAGGCCATTGTCAAAGTAAACCAGATCGGGATTGTGCTGGTCAATGAGGTCGCGCGTGCGATCGTAAAAGTTTTTGACGTACGAAAAATCCGGCAGAGCATTATGCGGATGCTTGGCGCCGTAGAGTTGTTGCGGATCAAAGCCTTCCCACCAGGTGCCATTGCCGTCGGCCCTGGTCAGGCAGCCGTCATACGGCACGCCGGCCAGCGGGCCGGTTTTGTCGGCACCGTGCGCAGTCTGAAACCACCACCAGTTCCGCCCGGCATGCACCGAAACGCCGAAGGGAACGCCGCGGCTGCGCGCCACTTTGGCCCATTCACCAATGACGTCGCGATGCGGCCCGATATTCTGCGCGTTCCACGGATGATGCTTTGATCGCCAGTTGTCAAAGCCATCATGATGATTGGCCAGTGCGATAAAAAGTTTGGCACCGGCTTTTTGATATAGATCCATGAGTTCTTCGGGCTGCCAGTTCAACAGCGTCCATTGAGCGCACAGGTCTTTGTAGCCGAACTTCGACGGTGGGCCATAATGCCTGCACTGGAAGTTGTACTGGCCGGAGTGTTGAATATACATATTGCGGGCGTACCAGTCCCCATCTTCGGGCACACACTGCGGGCTCCAATGATTCCAGATGCCGAACTTGGCGTCACGGTACCATTCAGGACAGTCATATTGCATCAGCGATTTGTAAGTCGGCTTAAAAGGCCCTTTGCCGTGCAGATGGGCAACCGGGCTGCGCAAGGGCACGCCATCCTTTGAACCGCCGGGTACCGGCAGGTCGGGCGGTTTGCCCCAGCCGGTGGGCCGCCACGAGTGTTCGTCGAGTTTTTCGGTAACAATGTTTTTGCCCGAAAGCGCGTAAAATATGCGATCAAGTTCGGGCGTGTTGCAAAACCGGGCGTACGTGCCATCGGGCTTGTCAAAACCGGGGGCGATACGGCCCGCAGTCTGCCCCGCGTTCGCCTTGGCGCTGCTGATAACTGTTTCCATTGCCACCGCGGCAGCCGCGGAAACGATTGATTGACAAAACTCACGTCGTCGCATGCAACACGCCTTACAAAAGCCAGTTGTTCAGCCGGCAAGTATCAACCTGGGTGTAAAGGCTGTCAATGTGCCGCATTTTGCGCAAGGCGGTCCGGTTCATTTGAACGGCGATTACGGCAATTCCAGAAAGTTCTTCAGCACCAGGGCGCCGTTGTACCGCTGATCATGTGCGGCGTACACAAGCGTTACGGTTCCCCGCCGGAGGTGCTGCCGGAGTGTTTCCACTGCCGCCGGATTGTGCTTAAGTTCGTTGCGGTACTTCTTCCTGAACGCCTCCCATTTCGCCGGGTCATGGGCAAACCATTTGCGCAATTCGGCACTCGGCGCGATGTCCTTGATCCACAGATCAATGGCTGCCTTTTCTCTGGTAAGCCCCCGGGGCCACAGCCGCTCCACGAGAATACGCATGCCATCTTCCGGTGATGGCGTTTCATATACGCGCTTGATCTGAAGGGTGCTCATGGTGCAATCTCCTGACCAACAGGAAATCAAATCGGTCGATATTTGTCAAATTATTTCTTGCCGGAGTCTTCGGGTCGCGCTATGCTTAATGATGGATTGATTGGTGCACGCTTTAAATGTGGATAAGGAAACAAGCATGGAAAACCGGCTGAATTACCGTAGCGTCGCCCCGGAGGCATATCAGGCGATGGCGGAAGTGGAACGCTATGTGCGTCAATGCGGATTGGAGCACTCGCTGCTGGAATTGGTAAAAACGCGGGCTTCGCAAATCAATGGGTGCGCCTTTTGTCTGGATATGCACACCAAAGACGCCCGCGCCGCCGGCGAAACCGAGCAGCGGCTTTACACCCTCAGCGCCTGGCGTGAAACGCCGTTCTTCACGGATCGCGAAAGGGCCGCGCTGCAATGGACCGAAACCATCACACGCATTGGTGACACCCATGCGCCGGATGACGTGTATGAACTGCTGCGTAAACATTTTACCGAAAAAGAACGGGTCGATCTGACCATGGCCATCATCGCAATTAACGGTTGGAACCGTCTGGCAATCGCGTTTCGCGCGGTTCCGGGAAGCTATCAACCGGCAAAATAAGAAAAGGAGAACTGCCATGACCAATCCGGAAAATCAGCGGCTGCGTCCGCATCCTGATGATCGATTTTCTCAGCCGTCCACCTGTCTGGATCTTAACGCCATTGCCGCGGTTCTGCGATCCGAACCCAATGCCGGCCAGCGGGGACACCGGCAGGAGACGGTGTTTAAGCACGGCAACGTCACGGTGGCATTGTTTGTCTTTGACCGGTTTTCCCACCTGCCCGAACATGTCGCCCAGGGTACGGTCACCATACACGTGCTGAAAGGCTGGATGAAGATCAGCGCCGGAGACGTTCAACGCGAACTCAAGGCCGGGCAGATGCTGGTCGTGAATTCCGGTGTTCGCCACGGCCTGAAAGCCGAAGAGGAAAGCGAAGTGCTGGTAACGGTTCATCTTCATTCATGACGGATATTGCTGCCGCCTTTGGGCGCAACGGCTGCCCTCACGGCCCGGATTTTCCGCCCGGCGAGATTGCATCTGGGTTCCAATATTCTGTAGTGTGCTGGAATCCAGCACTTTTGCCGCCAGGGGAAATATATCATTTTCTTCCATGGCGATGTGGGGCGTATACATGCTGATAAGCGAATCAACCGCAACTTGAAACGCGCGGCGGTCGCTATCGGATATTTTCCCGCTTTTCAGCCAGGCTTCCGCAAGTTCATCGATCTGATGATGCAGTTTTTCCGCCGCCGCGTGTTCCTCCGCCAACTGTCGCATGCGCAGCATGGCGGCGGCCACGGCCGCATCAGTGCTCGCCGCCAGCGCCGGGAAAAGCGATACCTCTTCATCCTCATTATGCCGCGGACCGGCAGATTTAAAGTAGTCAATCGCTGTACGCAAAGCGGCTGCGTGTTGCGCATCGAGTTCGCGGCGTTGTCCGATTTTCTTCAATGTTTGCAGAAATCGTTCAATTCTGCGGTGGCAGGATTTCATCAATTCAATGGGTTGGCTGAAATCCGCATCAGGCTTGTCGCCAATGTTAACAGGCATAAGCATTCTCCGTATTTGTGTTCAGCTTTGGCAGGGCCCATTGATTGCCGGCCGATCACAGCTTTGAATATCTAATAGTTCGTGGCAATCTGGTCTGTGTTCCCATACCGCATGTTCCACCGTGCCGCCGTCACAGCACGCTGATTCCCCGCCGGATTTTCTCTGTAATGCCGCAACCCCTTCGCCCTCTGCCAACCTACCGGGGTTTGGGTGTCCTTGCGGCATGGTCTTTGCGCGGCCCTCGGCCACGGATGCGCAGGCCCGGGCGGCGCTTTTCAATTTCAGCCGTGGCCATGGCCAATTGATCCAACTGCAGTGGCGTGGCTCGATTCTGTATGGCACCAAACAGCACGCGCTCTTCCCAGCGGATGTGATCATACAGTTCGCGGCCGAGCCTGGCACACCACTGCGGCGCGGGCGTTTGGGTGCCGGTTCGCCGTCCTTCGGCAACAAGATTCCGTATGCTGTCATGTTCTGCGCGCATCTGCGCAATTTCCGGGTCCAGCATCAATGGAATCAGCAATTGTTCTTCCTCGCGGAAATGGTCGGCGATTTCCGCGTCCCAGCATTGATGGAAGTAAGCGGCCGCCGCGGATCGGCCCGCATGATCCGCCTCCGCTGTTTGAATTAAGCCATTCGCCGCCTTAAGCCCCATAAAATGGTCGCGGGAAAACGGCTGCAGACTCAGGTCCCGTTTGAGCGGTGGATGGTACGGCTGTGGCATAAGCGATCTCCGGTATCGCACAAATCATGCGTCATTATAGCATTGATTGCCTCCCGATCATACAAGCAGGGTTGTCCGTCGAAGAAATTGTGGATAAGTATATCTTGATATCCTGTTATTGCCCGATATAATATGGACGTAGACATTGATCCGGTGTCCGGATGGTCCGGGGGCCGCAATCGGTGAAATTGAGGTGTGTTATGACAACGGCAACGGCATTGAATGTGGATAATACGGTATCGCAATGGGTGGTGGAATTACCGGCCCGATCCCGGATATTTGAAAAATATGGAATTGATTATTGCTGCGGCGGCAAGGCCACATTGCGGCAGGCTTGCGCCAAACGCGAATTAACCCCCGAAGCGGTCATGACGGAGCTTCGGGCCGCCGGGCACGAATCCGATCAGCGGGACTGGAGCACCGCGACTTTGACCGAACTGGCCGATCATATTGAATCAACGCATCACGCCTGGCTGAAAAAGGAATTGCCGCGCGTGGCCATGCTGGTGCACCGTACCTTTACGGTTCATGGGCTGCATTATCCGTATCTGGCGGAAGTCAAAGCCACCTATGATCGCTTTGCCGCCGAAATGGACGCGCACATGTTCAAGGAGGAACGGATACTGTTTCCGCGAATTCGTCAGATTGACGGCGGTCAGGTGGCGTTGGAGGTGGATCAGCCCGTGGCCATTATGGAGCATGAACATGACCGCGCCGGTGCCGATCTGGCAAAACTCCGGTCGCTTACCTCCGACTACACCGCCCCGGCGGAAGCCTGCAACACCTTCCGCGCCATGCTTGACGCGCTGGGGGAAATCGAAGCTGATACGCATATCCATGTGCACAAGGAAAACAATATTCTCTTTCCGCGTGCGCTGGCCGCGCAAGGCGCAAGCCAATAAGTGGACATCTGCGGCGTTCGTTGCTTGCCAGTCACAGAATCAACTGCGAAGACCAATCTGTGATTGGCCCTGCGCTGCATGTGTAACATCCGCCCACGCTTCCCAGGTGGCGAGGCGATCGGCGTATAACGCCCTCGCCCGAGGCAGCATTTGTGAACCCAAAGCCAGGCGCAGAGGTGGATTATTTGAATCGACAAGTTTTAGAATCGCGCCGGCGGTTGCGGCGGGATCGCCGCGTTCCATCGTGGACAGATGGGTCCTGAGTAAATTGCGTGATTCCTCATACGGCTCAAGAAAATCTGCGATCGTTGCGGATTTGCCGAAATCGGTCGCATAGGGCCCCGGTTCAACGATCGTCACGCGAATACTGAAAGGCTTGACCTCCTCCGCCAGTGATTCGTGAAGTGCTTCGACCGCCCATTTCGTAGCGCTATAGTATCCGAGCAGCGGAATCGAACCAATTCCCAGACCGCTGGAAACACCAAGAATATGCCCGCTGCGCTGCTTCCGAAGAAAAGGCAACGCGGCACGCAGTACACGAACCATTCCGAGATAATTCACATCAAACAGATCACGGATCTGATCGTCACTTGCTTCTTCAACGGCGGCCATCAGACTGTAACCGGCGTTATTAACCAGCACATCCAATTTGCCGAAATGTCTGTATGCATGCTCCATGGCCTGCTGCACCTGTGCAGGTTTGGAAACATCAAGGGCAAGGGGCAGGACCGCGTCGCCGAAGAGATCTCTCAGACCCCCGACATCCGCAATCTTTCGCGCGGTGGCTGTAACTTTATCTCCACGTTTCAGGGCAGCCTCGGCCCAGATGCGGCCAAAGCCGCGCGAGGCACCGGTGATAAACCAGATTTTTGAATTCATGTTGTGTTCCTTTTTATATACTGCTTTGTT
>JAJZCT010000206.1 GCA_021828925.1 Planctomycetota bacterium | reverse complement strand
CTGCGATGATCCATCATCAGCAGCAGGTGAGAGGTGGGAAATCCCAGCCCTGCGCGGCAACCCGAAGGCACACCATAATAGTCCCGCAGTTCCGGACTATCCGGCATGGAATCGCTGGAGCCATCCAGCACAAAGAGGCGATGACCGCGCCAGCGGTAAGCGTCCGGTTCCCCGACGTCGCCAGGGGAATTTAATTCATTTATTACCTGATCCATGATTCCGCGATGCACACGCTGGATCAGTTCAGCTGGTAATCGCTGGCGCGCCTGGCACCAGGCGGAATCGGAGAACTCAACTCCCGCCAGATGTCGCATCGCGGTGCAGGCCACGTTGCCATTGGCAACCTGTTGAACAAAGAGCTTGAGGGTATTTCCCGGAGAGAGTGTGGTATGACGAAACTCCAGATTCTCCTCCAAGGCCAGTGTCCTAGGCAGTTTTAGTGCGAAGTTGAAACTGTGTCTCAAGTAGTGTAATGTTCACCCTCCCGGTTTTCGTAGCTGCTGACCGGGCTTGGCGAAAGATGATACGGTTTTCGGGCGATAACATGACTTTTCATGGAACCAATAGTTAAAGGCGTGTGGCATGCCCGCTGAATATGACAAATCCTCTGCGCCGTCTGCAACCGGCACGCCGCAGCCGCAGCCTTCGGCGGAAAATCCGCGGCGGTCGGCGGCACGGGTACCGCGATTGACTTTATGGAAAATGCTGCTGCTGGTGGCTGGGCCGGGGTTGGTGGTCATGCTCGCCGATACGGACGCCGGAAGCGTGATTACCGCCGCGCAGAGTGGGGCACAGTTCGGCTATAGTCTCCTGGTTTTGCAATTGTTACTCGTGCCGATCCTTTACATCGTGCAGGAACTTACCGTCCGTCTGGGACTGGCTACACAAAAAGGACACGGAGAACTGATTTCCGCCACTTTTGGCAAAGCGTGGGCATGGCTGTCGGTTTCAACTTTAATGGCTTCCTGCATTGGCGCACTATTAACTGAATTTGCGGGCATTGAAGGCGTGGGGCAGTTATTCGGAATCTCGCCATGGATCAGCGTCGGACTGACGATTGTTTTTCTGGTGGCGGTCGTGGGCACCGGCGGATATCGTCAGGTGGAAATGGTCGCACTGTTTATCGGGCTTTTTGAGCTGGCGTTTATCGCTGTGGCGGTAGCGGCTCATCCCTCGCCCGCGGCGATGGTAGCCGCGATCCGCAGCCAACCGATTCACAATTCCGCCTATTTGTTTTTAATTGCCGGGAATGTCGGCGCGGTCATTATGCCCTGGATGGTTTTTTATCAGCAGTCCGCTGTGATCGACAAAGGCCTGAATATTACCCACCTGAAAGCCGCCCGCCTTGACACAGCGGTTGGAGCGTTGATCACGCAGATCATCATGGCGGCGGTTTTGATATTTACAGCCGCGAGTATCGGCAGCACCCATGCACATGTATCGCTGGATACCGTGCAACAAATTGCCACCGCTTTAACACCGATTTTGGGAAGCGCGTGGGGACGCCTGGTGTTCTCATTGGGGATGTTGGGAGCGGCGCTGGTGGCGACCATCGTGGTATCCTTAACCGCCGCGTGGGGATTAGGTGAAGTGACCGGGTACAGGCGCTCGCTGGCGCACCATCCGTTTGAAGCGCCATGGTTTTATGGGGTGTATTCCGCGTGCCTGCTGCTGGGTGCCGGCATTGTGCTTTCCGGCGTGAATCTTGTGCGGCTGACAGTGGCGGTGGAAGTCATGAACGCCTTGCTGTTACCGATTGTATTGGGCTTTCTGTTTCTGCTGGCGCGGAAAGCGTTGCCTGATCCGTGGCGCCTGAAAGGGCGGTATGCCTGGGTGGTGGCATTTATCGTGATATTAACATCTGTCGTGGGTGTATACGCGGGAATTGCGGGTTTGTGGAGTTAAGCAACGGGTCCCAAATAACTTCCCAAGACCTGATTTGCCGTCCCTCACATAGGAGCCTGTCCGAGTAATCGCCGGGTTGCGACGGCGTGATTTTTGGCTCCCATCAAGTAGCGGCGACGATGGCGTACCTGACACGGATGGTACTCCGAGGAGCCGCTCCGCAGAGGGGGGCCAAAAAGCACGTCGCCCCGCGGGGTGGGCCTGAAATGCCCCGTCTGCTTTGTTGTCGGATCTCGCAGACTCATTATTGAGAGTCGGCTTGATCCTCCGCCGCGCATACGGGACATTTCAGACCCATCGCAATCCCGGCCATTACTCGGACAGGCTCCTGGCCGCCGGCTTTGCCGGTGGTGCCGAGTGAGCGTGCAGCGCAAATCGGGAAATTATTTTGGTACTGTTCCTGATTAGCGAGGAAAAAAAGTGCTTTTTTTTCAGAATTTTATTGAAAAGACCAGCCTCCGGCGGCAACGTATAAAATTGTGTGCCAATGCGGAATTGGCTCGCAGTGGACGCGAAGGTGCGCCATGAGGCGGCCTTGAAGGGCCGTCATGGATATTGACGTGGCGGCTTTCGCGTCCAGGCTCTTGGGTTTATGTTGGTGGAGTTGTGAGGCTTTTCGGCGTTACGGAGAGTTTCTCGCAGCGCAAAAAATGGAGTGTTCGTGGTGATTTCAAGAAATAAAAAAACGTGGTTGGCGCGTCTGGCCGCAGTTGCCGTCGCCGGCGGGTTGTTTTTTACGCTAAGCAATTTGGCGCATCTGGATCGCGCTGCGGCTGCCCCGACCGGGCAGGCGGCCCCCGCTGTCTCAAAGGGCCTGGAAAAGGCCATGCATAAGCTTCAGGAGGCCATGAATGCTCAAAGCATGAAAATGAAAGACATTCTGGGTAATCATGGCTTGGGCGAGGTCATTACCGACCCGGTACTGCGGGCCAAAATTGCACCGAAAATTTTGCCGCACATGCAGGTCATCATTGATCAATTTGACGCCTTCATGAAGTCTTACCCGAAGGCCGCCGGCATGATTCGGGATGTGAAATATCATGAACTGGCGCTGATGGATTTGCTGGGTGACCCAAGCGCCAAAAACGCTATCGTCGCGGGCCAAAAAAGCAAAGACGCCAACGTCGCATTTGCGGCAAAACTCGCGGACTTGGAAGTGCAGTGGCATCGAAGCGGCACGAGCACCGCGAAAGAGTCCGCAATTCTGGATCAAATTCAGAAGCTGGTCAAAGCTGATCCCACGAATGATGACCTGACGGCTGTGCTGCTGGGGTTCATGCAATCCGGACCGGTGGCCCCCACCATTCAGGCTCGCCTGAAAAAAATCGTCACAACTGAATTAAAAGGTCCTTATGCCTTGGCGCTGCAAAAGCGGGAAAACACGCAAAAGGCCATGCAGGACAAACTTACAAGCTTGAAAAACAAGCCCGTGGTCATCCATGGCACACAAGTGGATGGCAAGCCGTTTAACTCCACGCAATGGAAGGGCAAAGTGGTTCTGGTGGATTTCTGGGCGACATGGTGCGGGCCGTGCCGCGCCAGCTTGCCGCATGTGGAAAGCCTGTACAAAAAATACCATGCCAAAGGCCTGGATATTGTAAGCGTATCCAATGATAACAGTGTCAAAACGCTCAAGGCGTTCCTTAAGGCCCACCCGAAGATGTCCTGGCCGCAATTGTTTGATGCGCAACATCCCGGCTGGAGTCCGCTGGCTGCTGATTTCGGCATCAGCGGAATCCCGACGCAATTTGTGATTGATCGGCAGGGCATTTTGCGGCACATTGTCGTAGGGTATTCGCCGAATCTCGCGGCCAAGCTGACTGCGGACATTCAGCCTTTGTTGAAATAGGTGTACCGCCAATACTGATAAGCGTAGCCGTGAACGCTTACTGCGGGTACATGCCGCGGCGGGGTGCATTTTACATTCAGTGTCAGCTTTATTACCCTACCCTCTTTGCGGGTTGCCACGGAAAGGTTGTCTATGAATATTGCGGTTATCGGTGGGGCGGGATATATCGGTTCCCATGCGGTGAAATTATTAATTGAACGCGGCCACAGTGTCATCGCCATCGATAATCTTACCATGGGCCATCGCGCAGCGGTGAACAGCAAGGCCCGGCTGGTAGTGATGGACTGCGCTCATACGGCGGCCCTGACGGCGGTATTTCAGGCCCATAAAATTGACGCGGTTATGCATTTTGCGGCCAGCGCGTATGTGGGCGAAAGTGTGCAGGATCCGCGAAAATATTACCGCAACAATGTTTCCAACACCATCAGCATGTTGGATGCCATGAATCTGGCGGGGGTTAAAAAACTGGTGTTTTCCAGCACCTGCGCCACCTATGGTGAACCGCAGCGCGTGCCGATTACCGAAGATTTGCCGCAAAACCCCATCAGCCCGTATGGCCAGAGCAAACTGATGGTTGAGCAAATCCTGAAAGATACCGCGCATGCCGAGGGTTTGGCATTCGCCGCACCGCGCTATTTCAATGTTGCCGGATCAGCACTTGATGGCAGCATCGGAGAAGATCACCGCCCGGAAACGCATCTGATCCCCATCGTGCTGCAAGTGGCCCTGGGCCAGCGCCCGGCGGTGGACATATTCGGCAATGATTATCCGACTGCGGATGGCACATGTATTCGGGATTATATTCATGTGTGGGATCTGGTTGATGCGCATCTGGTGCTGTTGGAGAATCTGCAGCCGGGCCGCGGTTTGTTTTATAACCTCGGTGTCGGACGCGGATACAGTGTGCGGGAAATTATTGAAGCCTGCCGCAAAGTTACCGGCAAAACAATATCCACGCGTGAAACCGCCCGCCGCCCCGGCGACCCGCCGGCACTTTTTGCATCACCGGATCGAATGGCCAAAGATTTTTCATGGAAAGCCAAAATCACCGATCTCAATGAGATTGTAGATTCCCCCTGGCGCTGGTTCCAAGCCAACCCCAACGGTTACCGATAATCGTGAAATCACGGTTCCGGATCCCCCCAATCCAGCGATTCCGCAACGAGTTAATAAACGCCGTAGCCTGACGCGGCAGCGTCACGGTTGGATGCGAAACGCTGTCACGGAAAGTATCCGCACCCCAACCCCGGCAAGGATGATTTCAAATTCGCCCACCGCCAACTGACGCGCCAGCGTCACGGTTGGATGCGAAGCGCAATGTGGAATAAATGGTACGCACCGTACAAATCGTGCCGAAGTAGTCGCATCGCGTAGTCAAATTGCATCCCGATTTCAACTCAACGCTTCCGCATTGAGCTAATGACGCGCATTATGGTTGGTGGTGGAATACCGTCGGGGAAATACTCGTGCGCTGGCCTGGCAGGCTGCACGCCAATCATGCCGCCGGGTAATACATCGTGCAATTAAACCACATCCCGATTCCAACTCAACGCTTCCGCATTGAGCTAATGACGCATCGTGTCTGTGTGCTTATGCCAGGGATGGCCTTGAAGCATCGGCACCAGCCGGAGGCCTTCGAGGTTGCCGGTTTTGGCATTAAATACAAATGCATAAAGTCCGGGGTGTAATCCCATAGCCATCACAGCGCGGCCCGGCATGAACATCGGGTGCGGCATCATGCTGTGACCATGCCGCCGGCCCCGCTTGAGATTTCCGTTGTGCATCGCGTGTTTGCTCCCACGTTTAGCCTGCCCATGTCGGCCGTGCGTCATGCCCATTTTCTGCATCATTGCCGGCATGGGATGGTGCATCATCATCGGTTGCTCAGGGCGCACGGCCGAGGCAGCCGATACAGCGCGAATCGGTTTGGCTTGTGTCACCTTGCCTTCTGCGTTGACTGCCAGGAGCTCCCATCCATTGGCCAGAACCAGAGAATTGGGACTGCGGCCCAATCCACCGTGGATATTAGCGACATACGGATGACTGTAATCAGGGAGATAAATAATTTGCAGTTCGTAAATGCGTGGCTGTCGCGCCATCGGGCACATCCGTCCAGGCATCATTGGCATGGGTGGTCTGGGCCGGGTCATGCGTGGGCCTTGGTGCATGGGGCCTTGCCGGCCATGGCCGGGCATCATCCCGCGCATATTATGCTGCCCATGATCTGCATGGTGCAGCATATCTGGCGGCGGGGTCCGGCCTTTTGCGCCTGTAGGGCCGCCCATGCCCATCATCGGCATACCGGGGTGCGGCCCATTCCACCGTCCGCCGGGCGGCATCATCGGGCCATGTTCGGGCTTCATCGGCGGCGCAGGCCTCGCGGGCATTTGAGCCACCAATAAATAGGGTTGGGGCTGAAAAAATCGTATCCCCGCAATGGCCGAATCATTCACCTGCGATACACAGATGGGCCGCACGTGCACGGAAGCACAGCCGCCTGCCAAGCCGCCGATTGCCAGAAGCGAGAACAAGCTGATAAACCTTTTTGCATTCATCGTAAAGACTCCTGAAACTATTCCGCCACCCTTGCGCCCCGTGAGTCTCATAGGCCGTCACGCAGAAGCATTTCAA
>JAJZCT010000205.1 GCA_021828925.1 Planctomycetota bacterium | reverse complement strand
GATGTAAAATTTCTCGCGGCTTTAGATATTTCCATCGCCAATGTCCGACGGTATCAGCAGGCCATGCTGCCCCCCGCACCGGCACCCATCAGACCTCTGGGATCTGATAGTGACGCGGCCATGCTGGCGATGCGGTATGAGCCGCTAAAACGGGTAGGCGTTTATGTTCCGGGGGGTGCCGGGGCTTATCCATCCACGGTGGTGATGACCGTGGTGCCGGCCCAGGTGGCGGGTGTGGAAAGCATTTGTATTGCCAGCCCCATGCGCGGCGGGCAGGTGGCACCGGCGGTCCTGGCAGCCGCGGCGCGGCTGGGCGTGCGTGAGGTCTATGCCATGGGCGGCCCGCAGGCGGTGGCGGCGATGGCGTTTGGTACCCAAACCATCTCGGCGGTCGACAAGATTGTCGGCCCGGGCAACAGCTACGTGCAACTGGCAAAAAAGGAATTATTTGGCATTGTGGATATTGACAGCTTTGCCGGCCCCAGTGAAGTCATCGTTCTGGCGGATGATTCTGCAGAGGCTCGCGTAGTGGCGGCTGAGTTGCTGGCCCAGGCGGAACACGCACCGGGCAGTTGCCTGCTGATTACGCCGAGCCTGAATCTGGCCCAGAGCGTGGAACTGGAACTGCAGTCGCAGTTGGCGTTACTGCCCCGCCGGGAGTTGACCACCAAGGCCCTGCAATATGCCAGTGCTTTGATTGTCACAACAGATATGGAATCAGCTATTAAACTCGTCAATGATTTCGCCCCGGAACATTTGCAGATCACCACGCGACAGGCCCGCTGTGATGCGGCCAAAATTCACCACGCCGGCGCGATATTTATCGGAGCCTATACCCCGGTGGCCGCAGGCGATTATCTGGCCGGCCCATCGCATGTATTACCCACTTCGGGGACTGGGCGGTTTTTCAGCGGCTTGTCGGCCGAAAGTTTCCGCAAACGCATAAGCATCGTGGAGTTGGATGCCGGCGCTTTACAGACGCTGGGCGGAGCTATCTGCGATTTTGCCCGGACGGAAGGCTTTGACGCGCACGCCCGGTCCGTAGAAGCACGACTGCAGCAGAAGGGGCCGGAACATGGCGTTGGCTGATGCAGAACCCATCGGCCTGATCGCCGGACAGGGCACGTTGCCAATGGCGGTAGCCCGCGGGCTTAAAGCAGCAGGTCACCCGGTGATATGCCTGGGCCTATCCGGCCAAAGCCGCGAAGAGGAACTCGCCGCGCAGTGTGATGTATTCCATCGGGTAGGATTAATTCGCCTGAATCAATGGATTCGGGTATTGCGGCGACACAGCGCCCGCCGGACGGTAATGGTTGGCCGAGTCGCCAAGGAAAGAATGTATGATCGCTTTCACATGTTACGCTATATGCCCGACTGGCGCACGGCGCGGCTATGGCTGGTGCGGCTGCGGCATGATAAACGCTCCGACCGATTGCTGCGCGCTGTGGCCGATGAACTGGCCAGCGGTGGAGTGGAAATAATGGACGCATTGCCCTATATCCCGGAACTGTTAGCTGGTGTCGGCGTTATGACGCGCTGCCAGCCCAGCGCGGGCATTATGGCCGATATCGACTTTGCCTGGCCGTTACTGCGGCAAGTCAATACGCTTTTAATCGGTCAGAGTCTGGCGTGCAAAGACCGGGAAATCATCGCGGTAGAGGCCGTCGAAGGTACGGATCGCATGATTGAGCGCACGGGGACGTTGTGCAAACGCGGTGGATGGGTGCTGTGCAAGGCCAGTAACCCTAATCAGGATATTCGGTTTGACGTACCCACCATCGGCCCTGCTACAATTGAACGCCTGAAGAAGTTCGGGGCAGCGGCTGTCGTAGTGGAAACTGGGAGAACCATTATGCTCGAGAAGCCGGATTTGTTGAAACTGGCTGATGAGCTGGGCATTGTTGTCATTGGGCGGGCAATGGGCGAGGATTAGTGGGAAAATTCATTAATCCGACGTAAAACGCGGACCTAAGTCGGTTATCCCGGTTTTTCCGTTGTTTTTATGGGGTGTCGTTTGACATATAGACGGCCATGATTAGTATCATGCTTAAGAAGCCGCGTGATGTTTTTGCGGTGAAATTCATGAGCGAACGAGAAAAATTCGGAATTGAAGAACTCGCCGTGGTGCTGAGCCACTACGATATTGGTGTCATTAGCACCCTGAAAGAGTACGCCCGGGGGTCACGTAAAGCTCCGAAATTGCTGATTCGCTCGGAAAAGGGAGATTATCTGCTAAAACGGCGGGCGCGCGGCAAAGATGATCCGTTTAAGGTGGCTTTTTGCCACGCGATTCAATTGTACCTGGCGGAAAAGCAGTTTCCGTTGCCCCATCTAATCGGCACCAAGCGTGATAATAATTCGATGTTGCAGCTTTCCGGCGCAATATATGAGCTTTTTGAATATATTCGGGGAACTGGATATGACAATTCGCCTGAAGCCACGCAGGATTCGGGACGCATCCTGGCACTTTATCACAAGCTCCTGCGCAACTACACGCCGGAATATGAGCCGCCCATGGGAAGTTATCACAATTCCAAGCATATTGGCAGCAGCATTGATCAAATCCCCGACACCATGAGCCGCAACAAGCAATCGCATGGCGGCACCGCAGTGGTAACAGACACCTTGGAAATATTGCACAAGGCGTATGTGGAGGCGGCGGCCAAAGTTAATGAAATTGGACTGATGGACTGGCCAATGCAAATCGTGCATTGTGACTGGCATCCGGGAAATATGCTCTTTAGAAATCAAAAGGTGGTGGCGGTTATCGACTATGATTCCGCCCGCATGCAACAGCGGATTGTGGATCTTGCCAACGGCGTGCTGCAATTTTCAATTATTGGAGGGGGCGATGACCCTGCAACCTGGCCGGATCACGTCGATGAAGGGCGTTTTGAAAAATTTATGTACGGGTATGATTCGGTGGATATGATTAGTGTGGCGGAACTACAGGCCGTGCCTTGGCTGATGGTAGAGGCGATGGTCGCCGAGAGCGCGTTCCACATTGCCGCCACGGGATCGTTTGGCCGTATTGAGGGCTTCGGATTCTTGAAAATGATTGAGAGGAAAGTAAAATGGGTGCAGGAACATGCGGATCGACTGATGAAGTTAGTTCACAGTTAGCCGTAAAGCTTGGTGGGCGTTCAGGCTGTGGGGACAGCTCTCGCTTCGGCATTCGGCCGAAAAATTCCGCGTTCACGGAAGAACTTGGGATAAAAAGTAGACGCGTTGATCTCTGGTTTCCCCAGGGCTGCGCGTGCAGATGGGAATGATATCCAGATGCTTGAACCATCCGGCCAGCTCCGGCAATTGCCGGGAATGCGGTCATGACAAAGTTATTCCGCACGATTGAAGCGGACGATAAAAAAGGAGTTAGCCATGAATGTGCTGATGCCTCAAACAGGTCTAAGTGGAAATTATGCGTTGATCTGTGAACGACTCAAACAAGTTCGCACCCAAGTCTGCGGCCGGCGCGGACAGTCACGCTTCGCATTTTTACTGGGCCTTTCCCCCTCCACCTACAACTATTACGAGAAGGGACGTGTGCCACCAGTGGAAGTTCTGGATTTGGCCGCCAAAATATCCGGTGCTCCGCTGCTGTGGCTGATTCGCGGTGAGCCGGCCGACTTCAACATCACGACGTTGAATTTTATCGTGGGTGAAATGCCGGAGAAGCAGCCGAGGGACGAAGCAAAAGCGGATCCCGTTTAAAAGGTAAATAATGCGATATTCTTCCGGGAAATCGGATCCCCAGCCAGTTACACTGACGCTGGCAATAATTGCGTCACTGCTTTTTATATTCAGTGCGACATCCGCCCGGGCGCAGGTGGCGGCCTTGGGTTTTCTATCACCGCCCGTTGTGAAGGCAGCGATTCAGACAACCCCCGGCAAGCTGCCGGTGCCGGGAAAAGGCGTTTTGAACCTTTCCTGCACGGTCAAGCCGGGCTACCACCTGCAAAGTCATCACCCCTTGGATAAATTTCTTGTACCGGCGGCCGTTACCATTTCACCGATCAAGGGATTTCACTTTGGCAAAGTTGCTTTTCCCAAAGCGCGGATAATTCCGGCTTCGGCCCAAATAACCAGCTATGGCAAACTCTCGGTTTATGAGGGACAATTTGTCATACATGTTCCCTTTACGGCTTCCACTAACGCAGCAAATGGACGCTCTGTTATCAACGCGGCATTTACATTTCAGGCGTGCAATGCCCAGTCCTGCCTGCCCCCGCAAACGCTGAAACTTTCGACTGCCGTTACGATATCAGGGGGGCAACTTCCCTCCGGCAGCGTGGGGCATTCCGCCGAATCCCAACACGTCGGCCCAAGCCAGCCCCCCCCAGCCGCGGCGCAATCTGTCGCGCCTTCGCAATCCAATACGCAGGCCACGCTTGCAGCTATCAAATCATTGCATTATCAAATTAAAACTGTCCATGAGCCGCTATGGCGCTTGATAGTGTTCGCCCTGCTGGGCGGCTTAATTCTTAACGTCATGCCCTGCGTCCTTCCGGTAATCCCGTTGAAAGTTCTAGCCATGGTACAGCAGGCGCATGGCTCACGGAAAATGGCGATCCTTCATGCGCTGGTGTTCTCAGCGGGGATTATTTGCCTGTTTTTAATTCTTGCTCTCATCATGGGGGCGTATCGGGCGGCCAGCGGACAGGCACTGACGTATGGGATGCAATATCAGCACCCGGTATTTTTAATCGCCATAGCGTTAATCGTTCTGGCTCTGGCGTTATCCATGCTGGGAGTATGGACCATTCAAGCGCCCAATGCGTTATACGCCGTTGACAGTAACCGCGGTGGATTAGCCGGAGCCTTTGGCATGGGCCTGTTAGCGACGTTATTGGCCACACCCTGCAGCGCTCCGTTTCTGGGAGTGATGCTGACGTGGGCGTTGGTGCAGCCCACGGCCGTGATCGTACTATTTTTTGTGCTCATCGGAGTCGGCATGGCGTGGCCGTATGTGCTGCTGGCGGCCTTTCCATCCTGGCTTAGCCGCGTACCGCGTGCCGGGCGCTGGTCGGAAATTGTGAAAGAAGCGTTGGGGCTGGTGATGGTGGCGGTGGCGGTTTACCTGTTGTTAAGCACGGAAAACCATTCTCAAATTACCGCCGGATTTATGCTGGCGATGATCCTGGCGGTCGTCTGCTGGGGGTGGGGAAAATTACCGGATATTAATATGTCGGCGGTAAAAATCTGGAGTATACGTCTGGGTTTTGTCGTCGGCGGCGTGCTGGCCGGTGGATCGTACCTGGTATGGGCGGGTGGCATTCATGCGACCAAAAGCGAGCGGACTGCCGATGCCCCGCCAGGCCATACCGCAACGTTTGCCGTAAATCAATGGCAGGAATTTAACTGGAATGCAATGAATGCCGCATTAAAATCAGGCCATCCGGTGGTGGTGGATTTTACCGCGCCATGGTGCATTAACTGCCGCTTTGTTAAAGCTACGGTACTCGATGCGCACGCCGTGCGGCAGAAATTCAAACAAGCCCAGGCGGTATTATTCAGTGCCGATATTGATCAACCCATTCCCCAAGCGTTCTGGTTGAAACTGGGCGGGCGGGCGATACCTTATCTGGCCATTTTATCGCCGAAGCATCCGGAAGTGCCGGCAATTTTGCGGGACATTTACACCCAGCAGGATGTCATGGATGATATGGCAGCAGCGGTCCGATAAGCCCGGCACCGCAGGACTGCATCATTTGCTCCGCTGATTCGTTTGGCATCAGGAAGTTGCCGATGATTAAAGGCGATGAAATTTCCACGCCGGCAACAGAAAGGCAAGGCCTGAATTTGAACTATAAGCAAATCGGGATGGCTCTTATCGTAGCATTATGTATCGCCCCGGGAATCTCGCGCGGTACTACGCTGGGTTCGGGATGGACCTACCGGCGTTCATTACGCGCCAATTTATTTCCCACCTCAGCGCCCGGTACGGACTTAGCCTGGGCGCAATTTTACACCAATAGTGCACGACTGCCCGATGGACGGGATTTACGCGTCACCACAGCCGCGGGAACGATATTGCCCATGCGCATCCTGCGCGTATCAAAGAAAGATGATCTGGTGCGACTGGCTTTTCAGGAGCCGGCGGCAGGGGAATATTTTGTGTGGTGGGGCAACAAGCATCCCGGAGCAGCACCACCGACGCTGAAAATTGACCGCGGAATATTTTTACGGGTATATCCACTGGTGCAAGGCCCGCGGCGAAATTGGCGACAAATGCGGCGGCTTTTTAATCGCACCACGTATTTTGCCTCAATGTTCGTCCCCGAAATGTTCATGGGTTACGATCCCACCGGATGGAATCGGCAGGATATGATGCTGTACCGGGCGAACCTGCATATCACGAGTGCCGGCAACTATACGTTTGCCTTTGATGTTTCGG
>JAJZCT010000204.1 GCA_021828925.1 Planctomycetota bacterium | reverse complement strand
GATGGAATATTGAATTTGCTACGCTTGGAAGCCAACCGGAAATGTTATCCCAGTACTTTAACCCAAAAGGAGAATAAATATGGTCAATATTGTTCAACAGCGTCACAACGAAAGCCTAAATCACGCCTTGGGCCCTGTCATTGCCGGTGCCTTGGCGCGGCCCGACGTGGTGGAGATCATGGCCAATCCCGATGGCGGTTTATGGGTAGATATCATCGGCCAGGGCCGCCAGCGCATGGGCTCTATTGATTCGAGCTCCGCTGAAACGGTGATTCGTTTGCTGGCGGCACATGCCGGGGAAAATGCCAATCCCGAATCCCCCGCCATCGCCGGCGTATTACCAGCAACGGGAGAACGCTTTCAGGGATTATTGCCGCCGCTGGTCGATAGACCCACCTTCACCATTCGCAAACGACCAACGCGCATTTTTACACTCGATGATTATGTGGCATCCGGTGTGCTTGCAGCGGATGGTGCCAAAAGCATACGCCACGCCATTGCCCATCGCCAGAATATTCTGGTCGCTGGCGGCACCGGTTCCGGTAAGACCACACTGGTCAATGCCATATTACATGAACCGGAGTTCCAGATGCAGCGTGTGGTGCTCATTGAAGATACCCGTGAACTGCAATGCTCGGCCCCGGATCGGGTGGAACTGCTAACCAAAAATACCGAACCCACGGTGACCATGAATGATCTGTTGCGTATGACGCTGCGTCTACGGCCCGATCGAATCGTGGTCGGCGAAGTGCGGGGTGGTGAAGCCCTGGCATTGCTCAAAGCCTGGAATACCGGCCATCCCGGCGGCGTAGCCACCATTCACGCCAACAGCGCCGAAGATGCCTTGTATCGGCTGGAAGATTTAATTGGAGAGGTTTCTCAGACGGTGCCGCGGCGATCCATCGCTTCGGCGATTAATCTGGTGGTTTTCATTGAGAGAATTGCTGCTGCACCTGGCCGGGTGGTATCGGAGATATTACAGGTTGCTGATTTCAGCGAGGGTAAGTATATGTTACGCAAACCGATTTTGTAGCAAGACTTATGCGATCCACCGGCGTGATTTGATGTTTGATGTTGTTGAACATCTTAACATCTTATGCTGCGACCATTTATATGGCTTTTTTCTGACAAAGGGGTTATCCTTTTGGCGTGTTGGCGCGCCCACTTAGGGGGCGGTGCAGCCTCTTTGCCGTTCAGAACTGGCCGCGAGAACATTGAGTGAGACGCGAGCTTGCTGTGAAGCTGATGTTGTGAATTCTCGGAAATCAGATTTGGTTCTAACGATCTCTGGGCGGGAACTCGCTGTGCAAGGGCCACAATTGCCAGGTGATTTACGGTGGCAGAACAACAGCACCGTCTTACAGGACTGTTTTGTGTCCAAGGTTCCCAGTCATGGCGAGTCCTGATAGCGCGGACAGCGGCAAAGGTCACGTCGGCTGGCCGTTATCAAGTACGAGAAAGGAAAGCAATCATGATTGAATCCGAGATTCCAATGGAACCGATCACCATGCGAGCAGCGAGACTGGTCGCGCGCATGTTGCCGATGGGACGGGCCACGGTGCTGCGGCGGACAGCGGATATTCTGCGTTGCCCTCGCGAATTTCTGGCGGTCTGTGGCGACTTTAAGGTGCTGGTAGACATTGATGATATTGTATCCTGTACGCTTTATAACTACGGCGTTTTTGAACCTGCAGTAACCGATATTCTGGCCGCTTTAATTAAACCGGGGGATACCGTTTTCGACGTGGGGGCCAATTTCGGGCTGTATACATTGCTGGCGGCTCGACAATGTGGTAGCGAGGGAAAAGTATATGCCTTTGAACCCGATCCTCGGAACATTGCCCGCCTAAGGACCAATGTTCAGGCCAATGATTGGACATGGATAAACATAGTCCCCAAGGGGCTATACCACCATGCCGGAACCCAAGAATTTTTTCTAGCAAATAAAAATGGCAAGAACTTGGGTACATCCTCTTTAATCGGTAATGCAACCGGGCAAAAAGGATTGGAGATTGAACTCACGACGGTGGACGAGTTCACCGCCGCGCAGGGTATAAAACGGATCAATGTTTTAAAAATGGATATTGAGGGCGCAGAACTTGGAGCATTGCGCGGTGCTACTACTTCACTGCAAAAGCAAATTATTGACCGTATTCTACTGGAATTCCATCCGAGTATTCTAGGCGCGGAAAAGTCGGTAGAGATATTCGATCTGCTTAGCAGTTGCGGATACCGGGGTTGGTATCTTCGTGAGTCCGGGGCGCAGCGCTATGCGGACATTGCGGAGGCAATTGACCCCGTCGGGATCCGGCTGGATGTGGATAGAATGAGGCATGAACCGCACGTCTTGTTCTCCGCAAACGACGCTGCGTTTTTGGAATGACCGGTTGCGACCAGCGAGTTCTCCCTACACCTCCTCAGTGGATGATCCAACAGGCCCATACTATTGCGGAAACCGGGGCAAACCTGCCAATCATTATTTTCTAGGAAGGGACCTTCGAGCAATCCAGTGGACAAAAATTACTCAAAAAATCATTTAAGGGCCAGTTTAACGTGGTTTTCCGGCTCTCGACAAACTTTCAAAACCGTTGATTCTAATGAGATGAAAAAACCTACACATAAGCGGTGACTATCGGATGCGTATTGGTTCTCCTGTACGGCAAGCCCCGCCACACATCCCAACACCCTACGGGCACACTCGACCATCTGTCGGGATTCCGTTCGGCTGCGAGACAAGCGATCCGGAAGCCTGACAGACCAGTACACGATTCGGGCTATCAAAGATATTTGTGGATAGTGGCCATAATGATAGAACGGGTACGACCGCCCGGAATCGGGTGGGCACGATTGCCCGTGAAAATCCGTGCGCGTCACCGGATGAAACCAAAATATTTTCCCGTCACTTGTATTCGGTATTTGTTAGGGTATACTGGTATGAGTGATGACATTAAAGTTATTAGTGTTGTCGGGCCGCATCCGTCATCACCGCGGCCCGGCAGCGATGTTGCAGGAGTATCCCCATGCGTATTTCCCGTTGGTTGTCCAATCGTCTTTCCAGCTTGATCGCCTCGGCCGTGTTGCTGGGCTATTCGAGTCTTTCCGAGGCTTCCACCTTCGGCGGCAGCGGCGGAGCGCCGCTGCCGTGGGAGACACCCCTGGCCCGTGTGCTGGCGAGCTTCACCGGCCCGGTGGCCAAGGCGCTGTGCATTCTTTCCATTGTGACGCTGGGCTTTGGCTTTGCCTTCTCGGAAGGCGCGGGAATGAGAAAGATTCTCGGCGTACTGCTGGGCGTGTCGATTGCCGTTACGGCTACCAGCTTCGGTGTGAGCTTCTTTGGCTTTGATGGCGGAGCGGGCTTCTGATGAGCAGTTCTGTCGACAAAATCGAAGGTCTGGAAGTGCCGCTGCACTTATCACTGACTCAGACAGTATTACTGGGCGGTGTGCCACGAGCCTTTGGCATTCTCAACGGCACCACGGCCTTGGTGCTGGGGTTGGGTCTGCACGTCTGGTGGCTGGGATTCCCATTGGGACTGGTATTGCATACCGCCGCCGTCGTGCTGACCCGACTGGACCCGGACTGGTTTGAGATTTTCCGGGCACATATTAAGCAGCCGGTATTTCTGGATACGTAATAAAAAAGTTTTCAGTGTGAAGTGTTCAGTTTTCAGTTCCGGAATTTCTGACTGAAAACTTAACACTATGGATGATTTATGTGGAATTTAAGTGAATATCAAAAACATCCCCGACGCTTAAGTGATTACCTGCCGTGGGCGGCCTTCATCGGACCCGGTGTAATTCTCAATAAGGATGGCAGCTTTCAGCGTACGATCCGCTACCGTGGACCCGACACCGGCAGTGCTACGCCCGGTGAACTCATGGCCATGCGCGCCCGCCTGAACAATGTGCTCAAACGCTTGGGGTCCGGCTGGTGTATCCATGTCGAAGCGGCCCGTAAAAGCGCCCAATCGTACCCCACAAGCTGTTTTCCCAATTCCACCGCCACACTCATTGACCAGGAACGCCGGAAAACGTTTACCGGCGATCACTGCGAATCCAACTATTTTCTGACCTTGACGTTTCTGCCGCCGGAGGATCAGGTGCGCTCCCTGACCAGTGTGCTTATTGAACGCCCCGTAGATAAGGCGGGTATTTCCTACCGGGCCTCGTATGAGACGTTTCTCGGCCAGATCGCCCAGATTGTTAATTTACTTTCCGGCTTTATGCCGGAGGTGACACCGTTGGATGATGACCAGACACTCAGTTACCTCCACGACTGTGTATCCGAGCGTGTTCTGGCGGTTAAAAGGCCATTGCAACCGTTTTACCTCGATGAAATGCTTACCGATTCAACCCTGAGTGGAGGATTAAGCCCCAAACTGGGAAAGCATTTTATCAAGACGGTTTCTATTCGAGCCTACATTGGCCAGACCTTGCCCTGTTTATTGGATGGTTTAAATGAACTGGCCCTGGAATACCGCTGGGTGGCACGTTATCTGCCCATGGACAAGGTGCAGGCGACATCACATCTGGGCAAACTCCGTCGGCAATGGTTTGCCAAACGCAAGGGGATGGTCACACTACTGAAAGAAGCCATCATGAAGCAGGAAAGTCGGCTGGAAGACTCGGATTCACTCAACAAGGCCCAAGATGCCGATGCGGCCTTGCAGGAACTGGGGGGAGATTATGTATCATTCGGCCACTTTACACTGACCGTTACCGTCTGGGATGAAACTGAATCAGCCGCCATCGACAAAGCGCGGGCGGTACAGCAGGTGGTGGACAGCAGCGGCATAGTTTCCCAGATCGAAAGTTTTAACGCCGTACAAGCGTGGCTGGGAAGTCTGCCGGGCCATGGTTATGCCGACGTTCGCAGGCCGCTGATATCGTCATTAAATGTCTGTGATCTCATGCCCGCCAGCAGCATCTGGTCCGGGCCAGCATGGTGCCACCATCTTAATGGTCCGGCCGTGCTGCAAACGCGCACGGCGGGATCGACACCATTTCGGCTTTCCATTTATCAGGGCGATGTGGGCCATACCCTGATTGTCGGTCCCACAGGTGCGGGTAAATCAACGCTGCTGAACTTATTGGCCTGCCAGTTTTTGCGTTATGACAAGGCGCGAGTCTTTATTTTTGACAAGGGCCAGAGTGCACGGGCCATGACGTATGCCATGGGCGGGATGTTTTATCCGATTGGGGCCGAAGGGCTGGCCAATAAACATGCCAACGGGCAAGTTGGCGAGCAAAGCGACAGCCAACGCCGTCAGCCAGTGGGGGAAGACACGAAAGTGGCAGCAAATGCGCATGAGAGAGAGCAAGGTGGGAGAGTTTGTTTTCAGCCGCTGGCCCGAATTGATGAAGATGGAGAATTGGCTTGGGCGCAGGATTGGCTGTTGGACTTGCTGGTTCGGGAAGGTGTTGCCGTTACACCCGGCCTCAAACGGGAATGCTGGTCGGCACTGAATAACTTAAAAATGCTGCCGGCACGGCAACGCACGATGACCACACTGCGGAACCTGGTGCAGGATACTACGATCCGACAGGTACTGGAGAGTTTTACCCTTGCCGGCCCTTATGGCAAGTTGCTGGATGCCGATCAGGAAACACTCTCCGATGGCGATTGGCTGACCTTTGAGACCGAACATTTAATGCACTCGCCGCGTGTACTGCTGCCAGTGTTAACCTATTTATTCCATAAACTCGAAGAGCGCTTCAATCAGGGGCATCCCACACTGCTGATTCTGGATGAAGCCTGGATGTATCTGACCGATTCGACGTTTGCCGCGCGGATACGCGAATGGCTCAAGGTATTGCGTAAGAAGAATGTCGCGGTAATCTTTGCCACGCAGTCACTGGCGGATATAGCCGAGAGTTCCATCGCCCCGGCGATCATTGAAAGCTGTCTGACGAGAATCTTTCTACCCAACGCGTCGGCATTGGAAGATACGTCGCGCCGGGTGTATCAATCCTTTGGCCTCAATATGCGGCAACTCCAGATACTGCAATCTGCAACACCCAAACGGGATTACTACCTGCAATGCCGACAGGGATCGCGGTTGTTTCAACTGGATTTGCAACCCATCGCCAAAGCCTTCTGCGCGGCTGGGTCTCCGGAAGATCAGGCCCGGATCACACGGGTATTGGCCCAACATGGGCCGGATGGTTTTGTCACCGCGTATCTCAATGAATTGAGTATCCACGAGGAATATCTCCAGAGTTTGTCTCCGCAGAACAATACACTGTCGGTGCGGTAAGAAAATTCCATCAACAGATTCCAAAACAGATTCCCAGGCCACGGAACCAGAAAGGAATGGTTATTATGAAAAACCAAAATGTAAAAACCGATCAACCACTCATTGGCCACCGACATAACCGTTGGCGTAAGGCGGCAATTGCCGCAGCGCTGGGGGCATCTCTGATG
>JAJZCT010000203.1 GCA_021828925.1 Planctomycetota bacterium | reverse complement strand
TGATGGGATTGTCCATCGGCTGATTTTACGCTCCAGGTAATATAGGTTACCGGCAGCGTCATGGTCTTGAGGTGAGAGGGCAAACGCGGGGTCATAAAAGTCAGCGTGAGATCAATTTTGTGGTTGGAGAACTGATAAATCGTGGTTGTCGGTCGCACCGTAACACGGACCTGGTGCATGGCCGGCGCGGTCTTGGGTTGATTGCCCATAAGCCGATAGGTGGTGCCATCCACACGCACCAGACTCACCAGACTCTGAATCCGGCCATCCCAATAACGCGTGCGATGATCGGCCAGATGATTCCTTTCCGACCAGATGCTCATATACGGATCAAAGGTCACCAGCGGCACCGCCGGCGGACGAAACGCCGGGGCCGCTGTGGCACTCGGCGCGGCACTGAATTGCCCCAGCACCAGCAACGGCAGCAATACCAGCAGGCATACAGACACGAGCATCCTGTCCATACGCCGCGATGCAACACTTGTCATGGACGAAAACAACACACACGATTGATTGATTTTCACGATACCTGTACTCCAGTTACATCAATGAACTTTCCACTGCATAATCCCGCCGGAGTGGTGCGGTTTAAGTTGCACCACCATCCGCAGGGCACCGGTGGCAACGGGGGTAAATCGCACGACATTGTATCGATTGATCGCGTCCCCGTATCCGCTGGGATTGCTGACCGGCACCCAATGCCCATTCTGCCGGTAATAAAGTTTCCAGCTTTCCGGCGTCCGGCAATTGCCATGCACCGCCTGATCATCGAACCAGTATACCGAGCATTGCGATACGTGCCTGATTCTGGAAAAGGTCAGTTGCGCCCATTCCCGCGTTCCTTCATGCGGCCACCAGGTAAAGCGCGGAACATTTTCCATATCGGCTGAAGATGTCGGCGTTATGCCGTCGATCATGGCCGGGATGGAATCGCCGGGGTTACACCACGAAGCCGAAGCCACCGCCTTGCGGTGCGCGCGCCAATGATGGGCATCCGGACCGGAGCCGATCACCGGAAACATGGACACGCGCAGACGAGCCGCCCCCATGGGTATCAAAGTTACCGTCCGGGTCGGCTGCGTGGAGATCACCGGGCTTTCATGAATTCTTCCGATCATGCCGAATTTGTTGATCTTCCAGGCTGGTATCTGCCGGGCTTTAACCCGCAGGGCAATGGGCACCGTCTTTTGCGTCCATGGCTGCAATGGAACCGGACCGGCTTTGCGAATGACTTTAAATTCGCTGGCCGGATTGTGAGAATTTAAAAGCAATCCATAATTCCATGGCGAGGCCGGATATACCGCCCAGTGCGGCCATAATGATACCCCCGGGTACGCGTTCCACTTTTCCTTGATTTTCAACGAAAATGCCAACGGGCCATAACTGATTGATACGGCATTTCGAGCCTGTGGATTGCTGGTCCACCGATGTACCGTCACATGCATGGGTAACGTCAGATTGACAATATCACCATTCTTCCAGGTGCGATTGATCCGAAGATAGGAGCAGGGAACCGCTTTCACCGCCACCGGCCGGCCATTGATTTTCACCGATGCCCCCCCGACACCAGTCCGGCACACGAACATACAGCGGGAACTTGGCGCTGCGTGCGGTTCTGACGCTGAAGCGGATGTTCTGGCCAAACGGATAACGCGTGGATTCGATCAGGTGTACAGTTTGACCGCTGCCAACCTTGGCCGTTACATCTGAATCACTGTAAAAATTGGCCAGCAGGCCATTATCGCTTGTGGCCAGCCACACACTTTCGTTGTAATAAGGCCAGCCTTGGCTGAAGTTATGCTCACAACATCGGTAGACCGGGCCGGCGCTGTAGGAAAACATCGTGCCGCTGTCATCAATATCCGGATGTTTGTTGCCGGGATCCAGTTGTATCTGATTGGGGGCGGTTAAATAATGCAATGCTTTCATATTGGCGGTGGCGGCCGCGGGGAGCATGTTCATGGCCAATCGATCACAGCGATCGGCCCAGAAGGGATTGCCGGAAATCCGGGTGAGGATTTCATCGCTGAGCATGTTTTCAACAATGGCGCAGGTTTCAATACCCTGCCTCGGGCCGAAGTAACCAAAGCGGGCATTTTCATCAGCCCCGTATCCGCCCCCCGCCACCTGGCCATACAGACCGAACATGATTTTCCAATCCTTGCGGGTGTCCCGAAGATCGCGCTTATTATGCGAAAGTTCATAATACTCCGCGGGCTCACGGAAACCTTCACCAAAGTTTACACCATGGTACGAAGCCACACCCGCGGTCCAATCGGCGCTATGGGCGTTGATGGTTTTTACAAGTTTAAGAAGAGCCTTATCACCGGTGCGGTTATAAAGCCAATAAATATCATGAATTCCCTCACTCCAGCGCACCGCGCCCCAGCCGAGACTGAATACCTTGGGCGGCAAGCCGGCGAGATAATGGAAGTAACGGGTTTCCAGATGAATAATTCGTTTGTCACCGGTGGCGCGGTAATATTCCTGCAATACTTCCAGCATAATCTGATTGGGCCACAGCGAGGGCAGGCCATGATGCGCCGTCTTCAGCCGCAAGGGGCCAAAATAGCCATCCGGCAACTGTGTGGACATAATGCCGTGTATCCAATGGGCGGCATCGGCCATCATACGCTTATTCTTCAGCAGGTAGGCCATGGGAACATAACCGCGCAACCAATAGGGCAATTCTTCCCAACCATTGGCGCTCATCGAGCCACGATGCGTCCAAGCGGTTTTATTGTAATCGCACCAGTCGGCTGGACCGTCAACCACATCGCGCCCATTCTTCACCTCGTCCATGTGGCCCGCCATGCCGTGGGATTCAATGACCAGCATGTTGTGTACCCAGCCGTGAACGTCCACAGCTCCGTACGGTAACCGCAATACCGCTTCCGGCAGCAGCGGCGGACGATTGCAGGGATAAAAGCTGTTGCGCTGAGATGCGGGTATACGTAACACATTGCGCATTAAAGCCGACACTGAAGCCGCCGGAACCAGCACCGCAGCGCAAAGCGCCAGCACCGCGGGCACCGCGATGCGTGTGATATTGAATCTACAAGAGGAATTTCGCCGTCGATTAAAATTTTTCATAAGCCGGCTTCCTTATTTGGAGAAATTGAAGCACTGTCAACGGTTTGTTGCTGCACGCGGGGAACGTCAGACGTGTATGCAACGGGGTTTTACCGGCAAATCGCAGCCGGCACGGGCCGGATGGTTAAAACAAAGCGGGTTCTCGCATGATCTTCGCCATCACGCAAAAACCTCCTCCGGGAGCACAAGGAGTAAGAAGCTCCCGGAGGAGGTGCATTCAGGAGAGTTTTATCGCAGGGCACAGGTTATTGCCCTTTACGACGAAAAACATCCATTATTAACAACGGGCCTTACGGCGACGGCCTACCAGCAGCATGCCCATGGCACCGAGGCCAAGCAGAGCCACGACCCCCGGTTCCGGAACCGGCGTTGCCGCATACAGGCCGGCAACTTGCCCCGCAGTCAGCGCGGAGTTCCAAGTGGAGAGGTCATAGTAGCTGGCCAATGTTGTAGGATCGGTAAACGGATCCAAGCCCCCTAAGCCGTCTGAGGCGGTGGCACCACTCGGATCAGCCAGAACTGCCAAACTCATCGCTCGGTTCGTACCGCCTAGTAGGGGAGAACCGAACATTTGCAACACTCCATTGATGTAAAGCGACAGGGTATTCGTGCTGGCGCTATAAACCAGCACCTCCTGCGTGAGCTGGCCGGTAGGATTGGAAAGCCCATTACTAGCAGATAAAGCCAAGTCACTACCGGATGTCTGTGTCTCAAACGTTGACAAATGCGGGCTGTTCCCGCGATCGGGATGCACAATTATCCAGTTGGAGGCTTGATTGCCTTTTGTGCCCATTGACATAACGGTCGAGTAGTTGTTAGACGGATCGCTCGGTGAGCGGTTGAACGTAACCGAAATTGTGAAGTCACCTGTGTAATTGGCAAAAGTGGAGCCAGGCACGGACATGCCGTTTCCAGAGCCGCTGTTGCTTGTCACCAAAGCACCACCGCTGATGGTGTTGCCGGTGCCAACGATTGTTCCAGCGGTGCTGGCCGACCCTGCGGTGCCGATATCCGAAACCGTGCTGCCGCTGATGGCGGACTTGGCGAAGTTCCACTCATCCGTGGGGGTTGGTGGCGTTGCCGGCGCAGGCGTGGCAAGACTCGTAACGGCCGAGGCCGCGGCAGTCGTTGTATAGTAGCCTACCGCAGCGCCGCCGCTCGGGGCGGTTACGGAGAAGTTAAGTCCCGCCCCACCACCTTGCTGGTAATTCATTACTTCAATGGGGTAATAGCCAGCGTTGCTGAAAGTCACACTTGCCGTGCTGTCGGTGGTAGGAATGTAACCACCTGTAGTGGAAGGATTCGCGCTGGAGGCCGTGTTGGCATAACCGTTAGCGACTACTAGCGTTCCGGTTCCCGCGTTCCCGGTCGGCGTAATTCCCGTGCCGCCGAGATAAACTGCCCCAGCGTCGTCGGCCTGACTCATGTTAAATGTGTACGTGCCGGGAGCGGCGATCTTGATGTAGCCCATCTGATCAATCATTGATGTCTGCCAGTAGCTGACATCATACTTCGCGGCACCATTCGCATCCGATCCAAGGAACGCATTTGTAGGAGTTCCATTCCCGCCAGTGTAGCTGAAGGTGTCGGCCGTGTTCAAAAACGAATAGGACGGCGCGGGTGCCCCCCAAATCTGGCCGGTGTTAGCGTTAGAATAGGATCCACTAATGTACTGCTCCACATCCTGCACATCACTGAGGCTCGGCGACGGGCCGAATCCCGTTCCCGGAATGCCGTATTGGCCGGAACCTTTTGCGCCTGGATTACCCACGTGCCATAACGATGCCACCAACCCTTGGGAGAGGCCGCCGGCTCCCAGCGAAAGCGCCGGGGCGGAGGAAATGCTGATCGATCCGCCCGGGCCTGCACCAAAAGCAGTAGCCGCACCGAGCAACGATACCCCAGCTGACAAAAGCGCCAGCCGCCGTGTTGAAAGAATATTGGAATTCATGATGAAAACCTCCCTAAAACAGGAACCCTTATTACTTGGATGGGAAGGCCGACATACGACCTTACTTAAACGCCACCCGTAGCCTTTTTAGTCATCAAACAGAAGTCACCGCTGCCAGTATCAATAAAACCCGCCATTTGGAGCGTGAACGGCATGATCATTATTCCACATCATGTTCATGCGAGATCCGCCCTGAATGGGGTTAATCTGAGTCAAGTCTTTCTGGGAATAGGGTGCCACATGGCCATCGGCGAATAAAACATTGGAATCACCCTCGTGAATAGAACCCGGCCATTCCGCCCATTGCACCACGCCAGGAATACTCGTTTCCGGCAGCGCCAGACTGGTGCGTGTTGGGTCGGAATTATAAATAAATGCATAGTTTGGGTCCCCGTGGGAGGCATCATCAATGCGGTCGGTTATCGCAATCATCTGGGCCGGATTCTGTACGGCAGATTGCGGAACCTGTGGGTAATATTGCCCGCCGGTGGCGTCAATATCTCCGCCCAGACCTTCGCCATAAGCCAACTGCCCTTTAAGTGGAAACGCGCCAAGCGTACCCCAGTCGTTATATCCATAAGAAAACGCGGGCAAGGCAATCTCCCGCCCCAGCGAATCCGTCTGCGCAGGCCACTGGCCGCCCAAGAACAACACCTGCTGCCCCTTCGTATAACCGAATCCCAACTCAATGGTTCCCTTGGCGTAGCCCAGCGGCGGAACGGTTCCCGTTGGCCACAGGTAGCCCTGATATTCCATATCAATGGGGCGTGCCGGGCAATAGAAAAGTTTAGCCGATCCACTGCCCATCATGGTCATCAGCCGCGGCACCCACACGCAGAAATTATTGGCAATTCCCTGACCATTAACGACCTCATTACCCGGATAAAATCCCTTCCATGTCTGCAGATATTCCTGCATGGCAATACCCATTTCAGATTCATTGGATTCACAGGCCACCGCTTCAGCGCGAGCCTTGGCCTGTGCCAATGCCGGCAACAGTAAAGCAATGAGCAACGCGATAATTGAAATGACCACCAGTAATTCAATGAGTGTAAAACCTTTTGATTTATTTCCCTTGGGTATGCTGCTGCCTTGTAACGTCAACATAAGCAATCTCCTTGTATTGAAAAAAGTGTGTTATCGGATATCCGCCGATGCCTCAACCGTAACGCCTCGAATGCCGTTGATATCATTGATTTGCCGGACACAGACACTTGCGCCGATGCCGCAATCAAAGCACTCAGAATTTTGTTCACAGTCGAACATGTCGCAACACCCTCACGCCAGCCAGATTAAAGTGTCAATGCCGGCGAACAATTTCTTTTCCTCTGCCGCGGATTCAACTTGCCTCAAGAATCCATTTCGTATGACATGAGTTAGTATACTCCA
>JAJZCT010000202.1 GCA_021828925.1 Planctomycetota bacterium | reverse complement strand
CTGGAAATGTCGCCGATCGCAAGGCATGGTTCCGCATGACCGTCAGACCGCAACATCGATTCATCGATGTTATCGCCAGAGGCAACGGCAACTTTATTCATTTTTTTAACTCCTGATTTCCTCATGGCCGCAAGCCCGCGCTTATTCGACATCAAGCTTACTCCCTGCCGCGTGGCCGTTGGGCGGCCATTCATCGGCATTGGTCCCGTTCTGAAATACACCTGGACGGTGTAGTCAGTCAACGGAAGATAATAGCAACGGTCACGTCGCCACGGTAGTAGGTAAATGCCCCAGATTCACCAGGAATTTCACCCCGTGGTTGTTGCAGTGGTCGCAGCGGGGCAAGCAGGATCAATGGGCATCGGAAGCGGGATGATGTTCGATGATTTTCCGGCTCATGGCGTACCGTGTCAGCCCCGCGATATCGTGAATATTGAGCTTATCCATTAAGGCCTGGCGATGTTTTTCAATCGTCTTGATACTTATGGAAAGTTCTGTGGCCATTTGTTTGTTCGTCCAGCCCTCGGCAATGAGCTGCAGCACCTCCCGTTCGCGGGACGTCAATGTATTTCCGCGTCCCGCCGAGCCTCGGGACCTTTCGATGCCGCTTGAATATTGTCTCGCGAAGTATTTGGCAATGGCCGGGCTAAAATAGGCGTTGCCATTCATTGCCTCCCGGATGGCCGAAATCAGTTCGCTTGCGGCAGTATGCTTCACGAGGTATCCGGCGGCCCCCGCCTGGCATACCGCGAGAACATACTCTTCGTCACTGTACGCTGACAAAGCCAGAACGCGAGCCTCCGGAACTTCCCGTTTGAGCTGCCGGGTGGCTTCAATTCCATTGAGGTTGGGCATTGCCATATCAAGAACCACGACATTGGGCCGGTGCCGTACCGCCAGCCGAACTGCGGCCCGCCCGTTGTCCGCTTCGGCAACGACCGTGAAGTCAGCCTGAGTCTCAAGCAGCCGGCGCAGGCCTTGTCGCACAATCGTATGGTCATCAGCCAGTAAGACACGAATCGGAGTCATCGTACGCTCCCTATGTCCGGAATGCACATGGCCTGTATTTGTTTTCTAACGCCGCGTGTTCGTTCGGCGTGTCGCAGTGGTATTGTAACCTTGACTTGTGTCCCCCTCTCCGGCTGGGCGCGGATCTCAAAACTCCCGTTGACCAGCCGTACACGCTCGCGCATCCCCAGAAGTCCCAGTCGCGGTTTGGGAGCTGCCCCGTCGGCATCTTGATTGCGAAAAGATCGTCCATCATCGGCGACAACCATCCGGACGCTGTTTCCCGTCCGGCTGATCGTTACTCTAACGCTTCGCGCATGGGCGTGCTTGGCGACGTTGGTCAGACATTCCTGGGCGACGCGGAACAGGGTAATTTTTTCATCCGCGGGGAGCAACTCGGCGGCGCGGGCGGCGCGGAACCATACATGCAAACCCGTGCGCTTCGCAGTGCGGTCCAGATAGGATCGCAGCGCCGGCAACAACCCCAGTTCGTCGAGCACAGACGGCCGCAAATCGCTGGCAAAATCATGAACTTTCACCATCGCATCCTGGAGCAGTTCCAGGGCGTCCGCCAGCAATGCCGCCCGGCCCGGCCGGGCCGTGTCACTGAGCCCTTGCAGCGCCACGCTGGCAGCCGTAAGGGCCTGACCGATGTCATCATGTAATTCCCGGCTGATGCGCAGGCGCTCTGCTTCCTGAGTGTGAAGAATCTGATCGGAGTAGCGGCGCAGATTTTCCTCCATCCATTTCGCTTCCACGAGCAACTCATGCATGCGAAGTTCTCTATTGCGGAGGATTTTCTCGGTTTGTTGCCGTTTGTTGACTTCAAGGCGCAGAGAAATATTTTTCTTCTTAACGTCCTCGATGAGACGCTGTAGCTGGAGATTCGCCTCGCGAAAACCACGGTATGTCATTTCGAATGGTGACAGCGCTTCCATTAAAAAACACTCGCTGGCCCGCATGATCGTCCCCCGGGCAGTTGTGACCCCCGATTCGTGCAGCAGCAGACTCATTGCCGCCTGATGAATGCGCGCCATGTCGAGAAGGCCCAGGCCGCCAGCCATTGCGGCCCGTCCCAGGCCATTCGCTCGCGCTAGAACGGACTCCTGGGATTTTGCGACATAATGTCGCAGCATTGAGCAATAGCGATCCGACAGCCGCCGCCTGAGTGTTTTCATGGCCTCACCCCGGTATACCTGGCGGCCAGTACCATCGCGTCATCCGTTCCTTTGCTGAATCGCTTAAGAATTTGCTCCGCGACATAAAGTGGTGGTTGGTTTAAAAAGCCCAGGGTGCTATATTCACTTTCAATGCCGTCGGTGGTCAGAATGAGCATGTCGCCCAGGGAAATCGATGTGACCACCGGCCGCAACTGTGGAATTTGGTAACCGACGACGCCCGCCCCAAGCGTTAATTGTTCGGCCTGACGTGAACGATCGGCTCGGCAAAGCCGTCCCTCCACGTTTCCGACACCCAGCCATGTCAGGGTTTTTTGCTCTTCGTCCAACGCGGCCACGGTCATAACTGCGCCGCGGGTTTCTTTTAGAGCCACATGGCAGAATTCCAGTATGGATATCAGGGGAGCATCCGTGTGTTGCTCCATAATTGATGTCGCCATTTTCGCAGCTTTCGCCGCCGCATCACCGTGCCCCGCTCCGTCCACTACGGCCAGCAATGTGCCTCTGGCCGTAGGCCGTACCACATACCCGTCCCCCGAAACGGACTCTCCCTTCATCGGATGGCCCGCGACGGCAAATTCGATGGGCAACTGCTGGTTCTGGAAAATCTGTACCATATCAGTGCCTCCATTTTCTCATAGTTATTGTCGTGCCCTGACCTGCTACAGATGAAATATTGAATTCGTCCATTAGTAATTTTGCGCCCGGCAGCCCAATTCCGAGTCCGTTTCGCGTAGAATAACCATATTGCATGGCCTGCTCAACATCGGCTATACCGGGGCCGGAATCGTGTGCCACAACGCAAATACCGCGCTTACCGCCCTGATTGCCTCGCGTGATGATTACTTCGCCGGACTTGGCATGATCGATGATATTGCGGGCCACTTCCGAAATCGCTGTTGCGATGACGGTAAGGTCCGATCCGTCAAAGCCCAATTCCATGGCAAGAATCCGGCCCTTTTGACGCGCGGTCACAATATCCGCGGTGGTCCTGATCGGGATGCGTGATTCATTGGCCATATTCCAGGCTCCTTTGGGACGCGTGGCCGGGATGGTCGTTTTCATCTTCGTCACGCGGCCGGGAGGAGTGGTGTTCGTGGGAATGACGCCCGGTGCGGAGTGGGTGGCCTAATCGGTCTTCCTCTCGCGAACCGAATGAGCGATGTTCGTGCAGACGGTGGGCCCGACCGCCCAGATACTCCAGGCCCTCTTCAAGATCCAGTGCGGTACCTACACCGGCCAAAGTCAAGCCCAATTGCACCATCGCAAAGGCCACATCGGGCTGGATGCCCACGATCACCGTGTGCGCGCCGCGCAGTTTCAACATGTGTGCGATGGCACGCAACGTTCTTGTCGCAAAGGAGTCAATAACATCCAGAACTGTCACATCAATAATGACGCCACGCGACCGAAATCGCCCCACGCGATCCGCAAGATCATCGCGCAATAACTGCAAGTCGTCGTCCGAGAGTACAGACTGCACGCTCGCGATCAGATAATCGCCCTGTTTTAAAATCGGTACGCGCATAATCCCCTCAGGCCTGCCCTTCCGGATTCATCGACTGGCTGGCGCGAATAACTTCATATCCCAGAAGCCGCTCGGCTTCCTCGATCCCCCCCTGCAGATCGCCGACCGCGTTTACTTTGCTGAGATCCACACCTATTGTGACCAGCGTCTGCGCGATTTCTGACGACAGCCCGGTAATAATCACGCTGGCACCCATAAGTCGTGAAGCCTCGACAGTTTGCACCAGGTGGTTGGCAACCTTAGAGTCAATCGTCGGGACGCCCGTAATATCCACCACGACCACCTTGGCGCGGTTGTCACGTATTCCTCTCAACAATTGTTCCGTCAATTGTCTGGCACGCTGCGTGTCGATGACGCCGATGATCGGCAGAATCAAGAGCCTTTCGCGAACCTGAAGCACGGGTGTCGACAGTTCACGGATAGCTTCCTGTTGCTGCCGGATGATTCGCTCACGCTCCTGCACAAAGCTTACCGCGACCGTATTGGCAATACGGTTGGCAGCAGGTTCATACGCATCCAATACGCGGTTGAGAAGGTTAAAATCACCCTGATATTTCTTAAACAGCGAGCGCGCCAGCGTATCCCGCAGCAAAAGCACGATTCCCACAACCTCGTGGGTCTCAACGCCCCGGGGAATAATGCGCTCCGAAAGATTTCGGGCGTATGCCTGCAGAGCCTCTACGCTTCCGGTCTCAAGCACCGCAACATAGTTGTCATATACGCTTGTGGCCTCGGTAAAGATTTCTTCCTTGCTCATGGACGTCAGCAATTCCGCTTCCGTAATATGGCTGGCCCACTCCTCACGCAATTGCGTGCGGTTTTGGCGCAGGTGCGCTACGAGTTGCCGAAGCAGCGCCTCGTTCGCTTCGTCGCCGGTCGTGGCTGTCCGTACGCCGAGGTGATGCATCGACGTTGCCTCATCCGTTTGCTTTTGCGATTGCCGTTTCATCGCGTCTCCTGGTAAGTCGTAAATCGATTTTGTGTATTGCTTTTCGTAATCCGAAAACAATACAATCTCCGCGAATTATAAAGCGGGAGGGGAATACCGCCAGTAGGTAAATACCCCATTCCCGCCGGCTTCAAAAGTGAACATTGGGACCAGATAAAAAGGTATCCCTGCCGCATTAATCACATTTCCGCGGCTTGGAAGAAGGTGCAGGGGGGATATGCGATACATTTTCTCCGAGGGGGCACCGATGGCACGCCGCTTGCATTATATTTTTGAATTATGTTGGTTCTTTGGGCATTTCGGTGGATGGATAATTGCTATGGATTCTCTCTCGGATAACTCGAAAAAGGCATCACGTCCCAACCCTGAAACATCCGGCAATCCTCCGGCACGAATTCGGAAAGCAATCGCATGGTCGTTGTATCCCGGAATGTTGCGGGAGTTCGAGCAGCGATGCCGCGCAATGTGGCCTGAAGTCATTGAGACGTTAAGATCACACGGAGTGCACAACTACAGTATTTTTTTGCAGCCGGAAACGCGGATATTATTTGTGTATCTGGAAATTGACGATGAGATTCGTTGGCAGGCCATCGCCCGAGCATCGGCATTCCAACTCTGGTGGCACCACATGGCCGATATCGTTCCTACCAATCCTGACCTGACTCCGATTGTCAGGGACTTGAAAGAAGTGTTCCACCTGCAATAGAGGCAACGAATGAAATATCGCGCGGGACCGGCGCGCTGAGCGATGACGAAACGGTTTTTCGCCAGAAGCGCTGCTGGTTGAATCCGTTGGCACACGCCATTCGCAGCGCGCGTCCCTCGAACGGAGCTCTATTCCATGAACAGTGAGTCGTTCTTGGATTAAATTGGCAACTGATAGTTGTGCATGTAAAAAAAAGAGCGAGATTCAACATACCTCAACCCAAAAAAGAGAAGCTCGCAACCTTCTTGGTACCTGAAGTGTCGGACATTTTGGCCGTTGCCGCGTCAATGTGTCGGGAAAGAACTGGCGAAATGCGGCGAACACCCTTGAAAACAAAGGGTCTGCGCCGATGGCACGCGCATTGCATTAGATGGGGCATGGGTGCTCTTGAGAGAGCCAGCCCCTTTGATGTAAAGGCGGCGCGATGTCGACGGGTTGCCGTCGCGCCTGCCTGGTGCCAGGCGCAATTATGGCCGTGATACGCTCGTCGCACCGACCCGAGACAGGAGTTGAACATGCAAAACTGAACCGTGGTAGCCGGAGGATAGGGATAGCGCGGTGGCATTGGCCGCCTCGAAACAGGCCGTGCTGATTAATGTTAATCGGTACTATCGTTGTGACCTCTTTTTTACGGAGTAGTCGTTATGTCATCATTAGAATTGCGAATGTTGAAAGTTGCGGGATCTTTGGGGATCGCCGGAGTGGTGTGTGGCGCCCTGGCGGCGGTACCACCGGCCGGTGCGGCACCGGTTCTCACTGTGGACGGTACCCCGGTCGTGTTGGTTGCAACCGGCGTGGGGAGCTATTCTGCGGTTGCAGGCACCAGTACAGACGGCGTGGCGTGGAGCGGTTTTACACTTGCGGTTAAGGGTCTGACCGCCGGCTCGAGTATTGCCGAAGTCCAGCTCGGTGTAACCGGTTTAAACCGTACGAGCTTATCAACCTCGTCCGCCGTTACCGTTGGCTTGACGGATACGGGGTTTCTGTTCGCGCCGGGGGTTACTGACTATCTGCAAAGCGCTGCCGCTATAACCGGTAATGATGTGCAGGCCGGCGACCAGGTGGTAGTAAGTGC
>JAJZCT010000201.1 GCA_021828925.1 Planctomycetota bacterium | reverse complement strand
CGGGAGGGGACCCAGATTGGTCGTTTGATTAAATAAAGCAGGTAGGGAACTACACCACGGGGTTGATAGGCCATCAAATAGTTCAAAACCGGAGAGATCGGATCGTTGGCCTGATTGATCGGCAGACGCCGGCCCCGGGCTATAGCGTCGACCACGCCTTTTAAATATGCTGCCAGTAACGGATTCATATAGGGTGAATGCCAGTGCAGTAATTCACTGTCGGCAAAGTCGCGATCGTTGTAGAAACCGCTTGAGCGATACGGCTCGATCAGGAACGACAAGATGATATCTCTGCTACCGATGGTCACCTTGCGCCGGGTCCATTTCAGGCCGCCCGCCCCGGTAAGAAACTTGAATTCGTCACCGACTATCACCCTGGTGGGCGTCCCGGGCCACAATGCATCCATGGTGGCCCATCGTATCGTTGTGTGATCATCGATAAGCTGTTGCGACAAGATCCAATCAACCCAGGCACCCGGGACTTTTTTAATCGCTTGCACACCGGCAACGCGCTCGGGCATGTCGCCGGAGTACACGGCACCCACCGCACCGATAATCCGTGGCGATAGCCCGCGTGCGAAATAATCCAAAAGTTTCGCTCGCGGAAGCGACGACACTGCCGCGGCCCAACTGGATATGGCTGCATTGAGGTTCATCTGGCGTTGAAAATTGCCCCTTGACATACCAAGACAAGCGCCGACCAGCGATTGCAGGCGTGCCACCACCAAGCCGACATACGAATTTGCCGAGGCAGCGATCGGCAACGTAACGCTCACCGCGGCCGACGGTAACGTCGGGAGTTGTCGTGGGCCGAGCATGCCCGAGAAGTGCCGGAACTTCCGAGACTGACTGTCGGCCTGGCTCAAGTCGGCAATAGGTTTGAACCCGGGATGCCAAGCCTTCAGTCCCTGATTCCGCCAATAGTTACGGATTAAGATCAAGGCCCTCTTCTGCGCCGCTTCGCTGGAAGCGTGGACCCAAGTGGAATGCGGTCCTCCGCGGAAGCCATACCCCGCGGGGTTTTTGCCGGCCGTGATTATAAGCAACAGTATCGGCAAGGAAAGGCTGTCCTGATAGTGCGAAATGCCATGGGAAATCCAGGAGTCGCTAAGGCCACCGACCTTACGGGTCTGAGCAAGAAACAGCAGGTATGGAACTGCCGCGCGCGGCCGGAAGGATGCGCACAACCGGATGTACCGGCGGGCTTCCAAGGGGCCGGGATCCTCCAGCCGGTTAAGCGGCCCGACGGCGAGGCCAAATTTCGCCACCATAATGGCACTTCGTCGGATGGGAGCCGTCAGCAGCTGGGCGATCAATCTGTGATCGCCACGGCGGAGAAGCATGGAGAATATTCTAGGGAGGCCACGGTTGTAAGGCCCAATCGAATCCATCGTAGGGACAGTAAATAGCAATGGCTGTCGCAACATAGTGCGCACCGGGGTAGGTAATTCAGACCACTGCCGAACGGGATACAGGTGGCGAAGCTCCATTGTGTAATCGCCCCGCAAGACAGATTTTCCCAGAGCATCCTGCAGAAGCGCCTCCGTTGTAAGAGGACCCCAACGCTGACGCTGGATCGCCGCAGCCGCCGACAATTGGACGTACTGGTTCCAATCGCGAAGTAGATGGGCGACGATCCAGTCCTTTCCCTGTCCTTGCGTCCTCGCGAGCGCCGGTAATGAACGGGCGCGGACAAAAGGGTCCGCCGAGAAGGCGGGGGCGATGATGGGCAGAACGGTATTTTGCATCCCCCAATTCAGTTCTTGCAGGCGGAGGTGAGCATTGGTGATACCGGCTGTGGCCGCAGCCCATGTCGCGGCCTCGGCATTAAATTTAAGTACGGTGCGGAGCTGTACCGGACTGCAGATGTTGCGCATCCATGACGCGAGTTGCAGAGCGAGTGCCGAATGCGCATAACTCGAACGCGCAGTATCCACGGTGGAACCTCGGATAACGGTGGGTGTCGCAGCCATCAAGAGCACGGCGGCACCACAGCACCACCGCGTATTCGTAGACGATCCCATGTTTTGTGCTCCAATTTACGGATGTCGGCGCGGCGAAGATGGATAGTAACCGTTCATGGCCTTCAGGTCGCTCAAGCACACAACGGGCCTGAACGCAAATAACTATAAACACTCCCATCGAGCCATGCAAGAACAAACCACGAGCAAGCCACGAGCACTAATTTCTGCATCCATGGGCCTGGTTCGGCCGAAAAAAGTATAAGAAAAGAACGAGCCAAAGCGACATCGATGTAAGCACCGAACAAGCCTATCAACAACGCGTTGCCGAACTGGAACTGCAAAACGCGCGGGTGGATTTTCGCCTTGTTGATTTAACCCATCAGCTTGCCCAGCGTGATGCCTCCATCACGGCGTTGCAACAACAGGCCACGGATTTTTCCAAACGAGTGGGCGAACTTCCGGCGCAAGTGGCCCGGTTGTCCGAGAATTTCTCCACGCCTCCTTCCAGCGATATAGCTAAACCGCCGCTGCCACCCATGCCGCCGGGCCCGAAGCGGGCCATCGGCGGACAATCCGGGCACCAGCGCCACGAACGCGAGCCTTTTACTCCCGCACAGGTCCATCGCGTTGTGGATCACAAAATAAGCCGCTGTCCCAACTGGGGCTCAGCCGTGCGAATCAGGGATTCTTCCGCCGCTGTAATAATCCGTTTGCGTCGCATCCGCACAGAGACCTGTGCGTTGACGTTTTCAACAATCTCCATTCCCGGCGGAAAAGCCTCCAAGGCCCCTTCACTGCTTCGGGTCATGACATATACCGTCCCGCCGGCAGCGGTTCGTCGCATGTGCAGGTAATAGGTCACATTTTTGCGATTAACGTAACACAACACCACCAAGACTCCAGCACGGTATGATCCGAATTTTTCAAGCAAACCGATCCGCTGCCCGCATCATTGTATTTTCGCCTTGAATAGCGCTTCGCGTCAACGGCCAACCATTTTCTTTAAGTTTTCCGGATAGCGTGCCCCTTGAATCACGATTTTCGACGCCGCAGTCTCCGCCGGATTTGCGCGTTTGCATAAAAAACTCCTTATCCGGAACTATATTGCTGGTCGCTGACTTTTTCCAGCCAGTCTACAGGGCTGCCATTAAGCTTTTCTTGAATTGCGATATGCGTCATGGCGGTGGTGGCAGTTGCGCCATGCCAATGTTTTTCGCCCGGGGCAAACCAGATTACATCCCCCGGACGGATTTCCTGTCGCGGCTCTCCCCATTGCTGTGCCCAGCCGCAGCCGGAGGTGATAATCAGCGTCTGGCCCAGCGGGTGCGTGTGCCAAGCTGTGCGTGCACCGGGTTCGAAGGTGACGCAGGCACCGGCAACGCGTGCGGGTTCCGGGGGTTCCAAAAGGTGTTCAATCCGGACCGTGCCGGTAAACCAGTCAGCCGGGCCTTTTCCGGATGGTTGCGAGCCGCTGCGTTTGATTTCCATAGGTTGTCTCCATAAAAGCGATCCCAGTGCTCTGTCACACCAAGATTTTAGGGTGGGGACCCCGTCAAACCAAACCGCCCCCTGCCACACGACCTCGGTGCATACCCCAATTTCTTGCCGTGACAGAGCACGGGGCGATTATTTTCCAATACGATCACCGGGAGAGAACCGCGGATTTCGCGGATAACGCGGATACCAGGAGGAATCGGGCTGCAGCCCGATAGAGCAGAGAATTTAGACAGGTGAACAGTGGAGCAAATAAGGCTGGGAACATAAGAGCAGTTGTCGCCGCAACGAAACACCTCCTCCTGCGGCCGATTAGAGCAGGGGAATTTTGAGCAGGTGAGCAGTGGAGCAAATAAGGCTGGGAGCATAAGAGAAGTTGTCGCCGCAACGAAACACCTCCTCCTGCTGCTCTCAAGCCCCAATCGAGCAGGGGGGTGGGATCGTTGCGGTATTGGCGGCGGAGAAAAGTAGTTTTGACCGCCATGACAATTATCAAATAGCGCGGTGCGTAATGCGTATGGAGGTCTCGGAGCATGGAAGCCCCGTGTTTATCCGCGCAATCCGCGTAATCCTCGGTCTTTTTTTCAGTCTATTTTGGATTGCATACCGCGTGCCGAGATTCTAGGGTGGATCCCTCTCGGACCAAACCCGCCCCCCTGCCACGCGACCTCGCTGCGTACCCTAATTTCTTGCTGTGACAGAACACTGGGTTATTTTAGCCACTGCGTGCAGGCAAGCTTCTGCGCTACTTCATTGGCCCTTGCGCATTGCGGTCAGTATACCTAAAGAGGTCATGCGGCGAATGCGGTGATTGATGCGGCCTCGCTGGTTTCCCACTGCGGCACAGATGATTTCTATGAAGCTGTAAAGGCCGTATTTCAGAGAATTTTCCACCGTCAATTGAAGGGTTTTGGCGGCGGAAAGGTGATCGGTCATTTGAATGCGGGCTAAACCATTGGCGTAGGCGGCGCGGCTCAAATAGGCCAGTGTCACGCGTTCAGGAGTTACCCAATGACGGATTGCGGCACGCGGGGCATAAAACATGCGATGGCCGGTTTGCAGAGCCTGCGTAATAAAGTAAGTATCGCCACCGGCCAACACAGTGCGGCCCTGCCGATCCAGATCGGTACGAAATGAACTTACATCTTTCAACACGCATCTGCGAATAGCCAGGTTGGCGGAAATGGCCTCTCCACCGGTAAATAATTCCCGCACCTCATGCCCATAATCCACCGAACTAAGCAGATGTTCGGAGCGATGGCTCAGCCACGGCGGCTTTTCCACAGCCTGCCACCAGAGCGTCACCTTGCCCGCCACAACATGCGCAGGCTGGGTTTCAAACACTTCCATCAACCCCATAAGCCACTGCCGGTCCACCCATACGTCATCATCCAAAAATGCCAGGATGTCCCCCCGGGCTTCAGCCAAGGCACGATTGCGCGCGTGGCTGGCCCCCGCCTGTGGTTCTACCACGCAGCGCAAGGGGAATGGCATTTTTTTTTCGGCGGCATGGCAAACGGATACGCTTTGATCCGTGCAGGCATTGGCGATAATCAGCAATTCCACCGTTTTACCGGAGGGAACTTCCAACTGCGAAATACTCTCCAGCGTCTGGCCCAGCAGTTCGGCACGGTTGTGCGTGGGAATAATGATGCTGATGTGTATTTCCGATACCGTGTTCACGGCCAAGATTCTACCGGAGGCTGTGGGGATTGTCTTTTCTGTGATGGCAAATGGCAAAGCGGGGTTTACAATCATGCGGGGTAGGGCATAATGCTTCCGCGTAGTAATTGGAGCCTTCATGGAAAAACCTAAAGCAACAGACAGCTCGGCCAAGCCGCGGATTCTTACTGGTGATACGCCCACGGGCCGCCTGCACCTGGGTCATTTTGTCGGCTCCCTGGAAAATCGGGTGCAGCTTCAGGATCAGTTCGATTGCTACTTCATAATTGCCAATGCCCACGCATTTACCACACGGGCGGAGCAGCCCGCGGATATCCGGCAGAGTGTTCTGGACATTGCCGCCGATTATCTGGCCGCGGGCATTGACCCCAAAAAAAGCACCATCTTTGTGCAATCGGAAATTCCGGCGATTGCGGAACTGACTTTTTTCTTCAGCATGCTGGTTCCTTTTTCCCGACTGATGCGCAACCCCACCATAAAAGATGAAATCCGTGATAAAAATCTCGGTGACAGCTACAGCTTCGGCTTCCTGCTGTATCCCATTGGGCAAATTGCCGACATCCTGGCTTTTCGTCCGGCTCTGGTACCGGTGGGGGAAGACCAATTGGCTCATTTGGAATTAACGCGCGAAGTGGCCCGGCGGTTTGACCAGATCTATTGTGGCGTTGATCCGCAAACGCCGGATGAACATTATGTTCAAAGCGGCGGATTATTCCCCATCATTGAACCGCGGCTGGGCCGCGTGCGCCGGCTCGTGGGCATCGGTGGCCCCGGTCCGCACGGGCAGTTGCTTAAAATGAGCAAATCTCTAAACAACGCCATTTATTTAAGTGATGATCCGGATACCATCCGCAAAAAAGTTATGTCCATGTATACCGATCCCAACCGGAAAAAGGCTACTGATCCCGGCAGCGTGGAAAATAATCCGCTATGGATATTCCATGAAACATTTAATCCGGATACCGCGTGGGTTAAGGAAACCGAGGAAAAATACCGTGCCGGCGGAATTGGGGATGTGGAATGCAAGAAAAAACTTGTTGAGGTGCTGGTGGCCCTGATTGAACCCATGCGCCAGCGGCGTCTTACTTTTGAGAATGATCCAGCACAACTTCTAGCCGTGCTTCAGGACGGCACCGCCCGCGCCAACGCGGTTGCGGAAGAAACACTGCGCCTGGCCAAGATCGCCTTGAAGCAGGACTTTCTGCCCCGGAATTTGCGGTTTTGATCGCTGGCCGGATTTCAGGAACTGGCCTAACTTCCCCCTAGTTTTTTAAAAAAGCCTGAAAAAGCGTGGTTTTAGGGAAAAATGTAGCAAGTACTATTTCGATA
>JAJZCT010000200.1 GCA_021828925.1 Planctomycetota bacterium | reverse complement strand
CCACCGACCGCCAAAGGATTGCCGGGTAAGAAGGTAAAAGAACTTGTACAAGTGGGCGATCCGGTCACACTGGTGCGTGACTTTACGCAGATTGGAGATTTTGTCTGCGGGCAGGCTATGGACAATCGGGCGGCCGTGTGGACCGCGGTGCGGGCCATTCAGCGACTGAAAAAATCGAGCTATGACATCTATGTGGTCTTTACCGTGCAGGAAGAAGTTGGCCTGCGCGGAGCCGGTCCGGCGACGTTCGGTCTGGAACCGGATATCGCAATCGCTCTGGATACCACGCTGGCCTGTGATACGCCCGGGATTCCCGATGACCAGACCGTCACGCACGCGGGCAAGGGTGTGGGCATTAAAATAATGGATGGCGCATCCATCAGTGATCGGCCGCTGGTAGACAGCTTTGTTCAAACCGCCAAGAAAGAGAAAATCGCCTATCAATTGGAATTATTGCCGCTCGGCGGGACCGATGCCGGAGCCATGCAGCGCAGCCGCACGGGCTATCGTACCATCACGTTGAGTATTCCCACACGGTACATCCATACCGTTACGGAGATGGTACACCGGGACGATCTGCACGCGGCGCGCGACCTGTTGGCGGCTTGGCTGGCGGGTTGATAACCCCATGTGAGTAACCCCATGTTGCCACTTCCCGATATTTCTGATAATATCTCGCCTTAAATAATATCAGCGATGGAATCAGCCGACGGCAGGAAAGGTGCTCAGAATGAACGAGGGAACAGGGCTGCGGCGCGACGGGATATTGTTGGACGCTGTTGATCCGTCGAGTGGCAGAAAAACGAAAATTCAGTTGTCCCACGCGCGGCTCTTGGCCATCGCCGGGCGAAGCAGGGGGCAAGTGATGGAAGCCGGATTTATCGTCCCTGAGATACTCCAAAAAAACCCACCGGAATTTTCGAAGGCCTTACACAGGACGAGGATGAGGATCGGCGTGGCGTTGGCTGGCGCTGTTATTGCGGAGTTCCGTCTAAGAGTTATAAGACCGATGGCACTGAGCAGAACGCGTTCCCCGGCCAGGTATTTCTGGTCTTTGTTAATCAGGACGGAATTGCCTACAATTGGAGGTGGGAGAATTGCAGTCAGGCAGATTGTCGGCTGCCTGAGAACCACGACCGACGATTTAGACGGAGGCTTTTATGACCGCCATGTCCAACAGTGATTTTGGGAAGTACGTACTTGAGCTGGCACTGAAAGCCCCACCGTTTAAGCCATCGGCGACCTACGATGGCGACGGCGATTGCATCGAATTTATCGCCAGCCCGGAAGTCTATCGTGCTGAAAGGCTCGATGACCTTGTGACCGTATATTATGGCCAGGAGACCGGGAAGATCGTCGGCTCGCTGATCAAGGGCATATCGAGGTTCCGCGAACAAATGCGGGATAAAATTCCCGGCTTCATAATCGAAATCGAAGATGGGCCGGTCAAACTTGTTCATATTTTCCTGGCCAAGCTATGGATTACGCACCCGGATGCTGACAAGATTGTTACTCTTGCATACAGAAAACTCATCGAGATCGCCGATGCAACCGGCGTGGAAGCGGAACTTACCGGAGTGTAATCGAAGGCAATTGCTTGCGGGACTCCCCTCAATTCATTCTGATCCGGCATGCCGCAAAAACTCCAAAAAAGGGGCTGGCCTACAGCGTCAGAGCCAGCGCCGTGCGCATTACCGCTTCAATTGGTACGCCGCCACGGAAACAATCCGCACTCCCACCCGACAAGGATGATTCCAAATGCACCCGCAGACCGTCACGGTACGCGGACGTATTGCGCTTGGAGGCGATACATCGGCAAAAAGCAACCGGGAGTCTGACAATCATTTCCCGCTCACACGTTGTGCCATTTTCAGCATTGGCCCCTGCGGTTAGAATCGCTGTATGAATAAATTGCAGGATAATAGGACAGCAGCCATTCCCGAACAGACGATCCCCATTTTGGATTTTGGCTCACAATATGTGCAGCTCATTGCCCGGCGTGTGCGTGAGGCCGGCGTTCAGGCGGTGCTGGTGGCTCCGGATATTTCCATCGCCAAACTGCGGGAAATGAATCCGGTGGGATTGATTCTTTCCGGCGGCCCGGCCAGCGTCTATGAAGCCGGTGCTCCGCGGTGTGATGCAAACATTTTTGACCTTGGTATTCCCGTTCTGGGAATTTGTTACGGTATGCAGATCGGTGCGGAATTGCTCGGCGGAAAGGTCAAGCCCGGGGTCGCTGCCGAGTATGGTGCCACGCGGCTGCACGTGCTGGATAACGCCGCGGCGGAGGGCCACAGCGGCGAATTATTTGCCGGCGTGCCCGCCGACACGGGTGTGTGGATGAGCCACGGTGATCAGGTCAAGGAAATGGGAGCAGATTTTATTCCGCTGGCCTCTACCCCCACCTGCCCATTGGCGGCGATTCGGCATAAATCGCGGGCCTTTTTCGGCGTGCAGTTTCATCCGGAAGTAACACACACCCCGCATGGTGGAAAAATTCTGGAGAATTTTTTATATCGTGTGTGCGGTGCCGCGGGAACCTGGCGCATGGGAAATTTTCTGGACATCGCTGTGGATAAAGTGCGCCGGCAGGTGAGGTCCGGCCGCGTGGTCTGCGGGTTATCCGGCGGTGTGGATTCCGCCGTGGCGGCAGCGCTGCTGCATCGGGCGATCGGCAATCAGCTTACCTGTATTTTTGTGGATAACGGTTTATTGCGGAAAAATGAACGCGATGCGGTGGAAAGTACCTTCCGCGATCATTTTCACATTGATCTGCGCGTCGTGGATGCCGGCGATGAATTTTTAGACGCTCTTGCCGGGGTCAGTGAACCGCAGGCCAAGCGGAAAATCATAGGCAAGGCATTTATTGATGTGTTCAAACGCGCCAGCAGCAGTATTCCTGATGCACGCTTTCTCGCGCAGGGCACGCTGTATCCGGATGTTATTGAAAGCGGCCAGGGCTATGCGCGTACGGCCGCCAATATCAAACTGCACCACAACGTCGGAGGCCTGCCGGCGGAATTGGGCTTTGAGCTTGTTGAACCCCTGCGCGAATTGTTCAAAGATGAAGTTCGACGGCTTGGGGAGGTACTGGGCCTGCCGGAAAATATGGTCTGGCGGCATCCCTTTCCCGGTCCGGGACTCGCGGTGCGCTGCATCGGGGATATAACACGCGAGAAATTGGCTATTTTACGGGATGCCGATGAAATTCTGCTGGAGGAAATTGTGGCGGCGGGCTTGTACCGCTCCACAGCGCAAACATTCGCGGTATTGCTGCCGATTAATTCTGTTGCGGTCATGGGTGATGGCCGCGGATACAAGCCGGTGATTGCCTTGCGCAGTGTAGATTCAACGGATTTTATGACTGCGGACTGGAGCCGAATTCCCTATGACGTTCTGGCGCGGATCAGCAGTCGAATTGTCAATGAAGTTCGCTCTGTAAGCCGGGTGGTGTATGATATTACCAGCAAGCCGCCGGGCACCATAGAGTGGGAATAAGACTGCTGGAGTAAATCATGGCCGCCAACATACCGCCGTTGCATCCGCATGATGTCGGGTTGCCGGCTTCGGTAGTCCGCAAGCGAAAGCACTTTCGGCGCATCGGTTATGTCATGCTCGTGCTTGCCGTGCTGACCGCCGCTCCCGGCTGGTACCTCTATGGGGTGTCGATCTGGGGTTCCCTGCATATTGGCCGATTTACAACGCTCCAGGCGATCGTGGCCTATTCCCTGCTGATTATCTCAAGCATCACCCTGGTGCTGGGATTATGGTATCTGCTTTTGGCTCAGGTGCGACGCCTGGCGCATATAGTTGAAGACCCGCAAGAAGATTCCAAGACTCTCAACTGTGCTAATTGCGGCTGGCCGCATGATTATCCTGACCGCTTTTGTCGCCATTGCGGCAAACCGCTTGCTGCGGCAAAGTCCTGATGAAGATTCTTGTGTCAGGAAACATTTGCTCCGTTCGTCATTAAATGCAAGGTGTGAGTTGGCAGCGGTGTAATGGGGGTTCCGGGTAAGGTAAAGCGACCGGGGGTTGTTATCGGAATATTCGTCAAAATATTGTTGAAGAGTTCCACACTATACAACCTGCCCTATCTGCCATTATAATCCCGTGTGTCGTTGAATAGTCGATACTTTGCGAGGAAGTCTAAAATGCGGAAACAACACTTAGCGGCTTGGACCACTTTGGCGGTTTTGATACTCGGATTAACCGGCTGCAGCAGTTTTATCAGCAGCAAAACCGTATTATCCAATCCGCAGAATTATTCGTCCTGGCGGGTACTGAAGTATGAACCACAGATTTCCACTTTTGCCTCGCTGGTTAAATCCTCCGGCTTGGAATACACCCTGAAAACCGCCGGCAATTACACCGTTTTCGCCCCCACGAATGCGGCCTTCAAACAACTGCCTAAAGGCACGCTGGCCGAGCTGACCAAAACCACCAATCGCAATGAACTGCGGTCGCTGCTGTGGCACCATATCGCGCTGTTTCAGATCAACGCGTCCAGTGCACCGTTGCAAAATATGGGCGATGGACAAAATGTCACCATCAGTTCCAATGGCCAAAAACTGCTGATGGTTGATAACGCGAAAATCGTCGGCGGCCCCATTTACACCCATGACGCAACTATCTACATGATTAACAAAGTGCTGACCCCTTTCCCCGGAAAATAAGCCGGTCGCGGAGGTTGGTGTTTTGCCGGCACAAATGGTTTGATCGGCAGGCCGGTGCAATGCGCGGGGCCGCTTTCTGTGGCGGGGTTTCGCGTTCAACCGTGACGTGTGTCATTAGCTCAATGCGGGAGCGTTGAGTTGAAGTCGAGATACGATTTGATTGCACGATGTTTTTCCGCCGGCGCGATTGGCACAGCGCGTGCCGCATTACACCGCAGATATTTTCCGAGGTGCCGTTCCGCATCGAACCGTGACGCTGCCGCGTCAGGCTACGGGTTGTCAAATATGTGCCGGGTGCGTGTGCGTTAGCTCAATGCGGAAGCGTTGAGTTCGAGTCGAGATGCGATTTGATTACACGATGTTTTCTCCCCGTCGCGATGGGTACCGCGCGTTGCGGCTTTGTAACTCTTTGCCGCAGTCGATTTACAACCGCCGGTTCCACAGAGAATTCCACACAATGGCGCATACGCTCCCGGTGGCTCCTACCGGCCCTGTTTCCGCGACCCTTTGTGCGATAAACAGTTACTTTCATCTCGCAGGGCATCACACCAGCATGGCTAGCGGGTTTTCCAGGATGGTTTTTAGCTTGCTTAAAAACTCCGCGCCCAGCGCTCCGTCAATGACCCGGTGATCCGCGGATAGGGATATGGTCATCACTTGCGCGGGTACCACCTGCCCATTTTTTACGATGGGACGCCCTTCGGTGCCGCCGATGGCTAAAATAGCGGCCTCGGGCGGATTGATAATCGCCTGGAATTCCCGTATGCCGTACATGCCCAGATTGCTGATGGTAATGGTGCTGCCGGTCATCTGATCCGCTTTGAGTTTGCGGCTGCGGGCCAATTGGGCCAATTGCTTAATTTCTTCGGACAACTGCCGAATGCCTTTGGTCTGCGCATCACGGATAACCGGTACCACCAAGCCGTCCTCAATGGCGACCGCAATTCCGAGATTCACGCTGCCATGCTGAATAATGGCGGTATCCGTGAAGCTGGCATTAACCCCCGGCACCTGCACCACCGCACGGGTCACAGCCCGAGCAATAAAATCAGTTACGGTTAATTTGGTGGGAGCCAGTTGTTCATTGGCGGCCTTCCGCAAATCCAGCAGTGCGTCCATGACCACATCAATGGAAACGTAAAAATGCGGCACGGTCTGCTTGGCCTGCAAAAGCCGCTTGGCTATTGTTTGCCGCATGTTGCTTAACGGGATCGTTTTGGCTTCCAGCTTGGCGGCAGGCAGGGCGGAGGCTGGGCCAGCAGCCGATGGTTTTGCCGCGCTTGTGGCTGGGGGCCTGCCGGCGCTGGTACCGGCGGCCAGCACGTCGCGCTTGATGATGCGGCCGTCCGGCCCGGTGCCTTGAAGTGAATTCATATCAACGCCTTTTTCCGCGGCTATTTTTCGAGCCAGCGGCGAACTGCGGGCGGGACGAGAACTCTGGGCAGGAGATGTTGCTGCGGGTGCCGGGGCCGGGGCCGGCGCTGGTGCCGGTGTCGAGGCTGTCGCAGGCGCGGCAGGCGATGTCGCAGTTGGATTGGGAGTTGGAGCCGCCGTTGCCGCCGGTGCCGGCGGGGCCGCAGCCGCGGGAGCCGCTCCGGATTTCCCACCTGCGGCCTTGGCGATGGCCGCCACATCTTCATCAGGCTTGGCCAGCACCACAATCAGGGCACCTACCGGAACCTTTTCCCCTTCTTTGGCGATCAGCTTGGCCACCGTTCCGGGTTCAAAGGCCTCCAATTCCTGGGTGGCTTTATCCGTTTCAACTTCGGCAATAACATCGCCGGGCTTAATTTTTTCATTTTCCTTTTTCAGCCACTTCACCAGCGCTTAA
>JAJZCT010000199.1 GCA_021828925.1 Planctomycetota bacterium | reverse complement strand
GTATAATTCGCATCAGGACAGTTTAATGGGAATGCAATCGTGGTCGCACTGAACGAAAAGCCTCACCACCAAGTGGCTGTGGTCCAAGATGTAATCCGCTCTTTAGATAATACGATTCCATGTTGCCCTATATGGAAGGGCGGGGTAACGGTGTGTTGAAAAATAAAAAGACGGTGCTGTATTTCGCAATCTGCTTGCTGGGCATAGCAGTTGGCTGGGGGGCCAATGATTGTGTTTCTTACGTTGAAGCTTTCTTCCCTGGCTCGCGGGGGGTTTGTGTTGCGATCGGTGGCCGCTATTACGCGAAGGCGGGCGGCTATGGAGTGATATTCCAGGCGAGGCCGAGCCAGAAAGGTGGAATGCGGGAGGCCACGTTAGGTGCAACGAAATTGAGCCCCTCCGCCTGGCCGGGGGGGAGTGTTGATGCTGTTTTTATCCCGCGTGATGGGAGTTTTGACGCACCGGCGATAGAGTTGGACTATTGGCACCGTGGGAAAACCGTTTTTCTGACCGACGTCGGCCTGAAGGGACATTGGCTCACCAAGGCCGTGACCAAAGACACAAATGGCGTAACGACGGTCGGCATCTTCGTGCGATTCCATGGGCGATGGACTTCTGGGGGCCAGTTCCACGCGCCCAATTTTGACTACAAGGGTGTAAAGTACCGGTACGATGCTGCCAGCGGCCACTGGGCTAGGCTTGGCAATGGGGCGAAAATTTCGGGGCATTAGACGTGTGAGAAAAGGTGAAGAGGAGCGAAAACGGGACGCAGCTGACAAACTTGAAAAGGGTGTTGCCGTCGTGGGTGCCGGCGTGGCGATTGGTGTGATCCGATATGAAACGATTCCGTACGTGATAATCATATTGGCATTCCGAGAGATCCGACGGAGCATAGTTAGCAAGTTAGCAAGCAGTTGTTCTTGGCGCAGATTTCCAAGTGGCTGGGATCGCCATTGCTGTGTGCTTGCGGTTCGGGGCTGATGTGAAACGAGATTGGCCGATCAAAATGAAAAAGTTACCCCTTCCTCCCGGGACCATCCTCATGCTGGCAAGATACGACTCGGCGCGGCCGGAGTTGAGGATGGCCGTTGGTGAGGTTTTGCAAGTGGGTTACTACTCTCCCCAAGATGGTCTGCGCTGCATCTGGCTCTGGGACCCGAGGCGAGTGCTATCGTCACGTCTACGCACGAGTCGCCTCTCGGAATCTCGCTATCAGGAGACAGCCGATCAAGCCTATGTTGACCGCTATTTCGAGGTTTTGCGACCCGGAACCACATTGGATTACTTTGGTGACTACTGTGACCGGGAGCAAAACATGGCCGGGGCGGTTGAGGCAGAACTGGCGCTCCGCCGCATACATCCCGCTCCGGAGGTAGTAGCTGTTCGCACCATCGGGCGTTGCCCTGGCCCGGAGACCGAGCGGGACCACGACCTGTTGGAAGGCCGTGGATCGCCGCTGCGGAGTCTGGTGCGCTCAATTCGGCTTGGCCGACACCCCGGAGCGGCCCTCGCCGCCCTGAATCCGCTCATACGGCGCGGCGATGCGGAAGCCGCCTTTGCCGCCGGTCTGTGCTACCGGTCCGCGCCGGCGATGAAACCCTCGCCGGCGCGGGCCGCACGTTTGTTCAGGAGGGCCGCACGGAAACTTCCGGAGGCTAAATGTGCCTTGGCGGAGAGCTACCTTTTCGGTATCGGAGTTAGGCGCGATCCGGCTGTGGCGTATGGCCTCTTGAAGTCATTGGTGGGCACCGGTTTACCGCGCGTGGATTACCGGCTGGCCGAATGCCTTCATTACGGTTGGGGCACCGGCCAGGACTTGCGAGCGGCGCTCGACTCTTACACCCGTTCGGCCCGTGCTGGCTTCCCGTTCGCGCTCACGCGGCTTGGCCAGTTCCACCAATGGGGCTACCTGCTCCAACGTAACGTGAGGATCGCCGAGGGGCTGTACACCGCTGCGCTGGCCAGGGGAGACTTGGATGCCGCGTACAAGATGGGGTTAATGTACCTCTATGCGGACGGCGTCGCTTGCGATTACGACAAAGCCTTCCTGTTGTTGGAGCGCTCGGCCAGCGGCGGCAATTCCATGGCGCATGGCGAGTTGGGTGGAATGCTTCTAAATGGATTGGGCAGGCGCAAGAACTGGCCCATGGGCCAGAAGCACCTTGGAAAGGCATATTACATTCAGTCACGGGTCCGGGCATGGCACCGATTGATGCGCCACGATGATCGGATCGCGGATGAGATTGCCGAATGTCTTGAGCGTCGCAAAGAGTGAAACAGAGCACTAGGATTTTGCAACTGCGGAATTTTCGCGATGTTCGTGGAGGCGCTGATCAAAAATAGTCAGGATATCTGCGAGGCGAGAGGGCTTGTTGCGTTGAAGCCAGAGAATTTCGTAGCGATCTTTTATCGCTTCCAGAAGTTGGATTTGCTGATCGGAAGTTTTCCGAATGGTCTTTCCATGCGCGGAGAAATCAAGCCGGGCCATGGTGCGCGACAGGGTATAGAGAATCTGATCGTGGGTGATCGCCAACTCCTGCCAAGCCAACGCTTGATCGGGATTTAACGCGGTGGCGGGGGATTCAAAGCAGGAAGTAGCTGCGGTAATTCGCTGATATTCCTGTTCCAGCAATTGCATGTTAGTGAGATTCAGAAATTCTTTCTGGTTCCAAGGCTCGCGCATGAGCTTAAAATCCAGGGAGGCGTTGGGCAGCGGCTCCTGTGTGATGCGCTGGTAGACGTTGCCGATTACCTCCATGGCTGCCGCGAAGTTACCGCTTTGATCGCCCAGCAGATGCAGCCCTGCGGAAAACGCGTGCCTCTTCGCGGAATCCTGCTGGGCGTTCCACGCCACCGCCGCACCGTACGCCATCGGCAGCAAGCTTACGGCCAAGGCCTGCTGATGGCCATAATCTCCCCAGTCCGTATTTAAAAATCCGGCAGCGCCATGTTTTAAGCCGCAGTGGGCGGCGTTGTGCAAATTCGCTATCGCATTGTCCCAGCGGCCCCCCAGAGATTGCCAGGTGGATGTCCCGGGGCATACATAAAATGCCCGGCCTGATGCGGCGAAAAGTTTTCCGTGCTCATCAAATGGATGGTCACCGGCGTAGCCCCATTCAAGCAGCGTGGCATTTTCGAGAAGCTCGTGAATCAGTTCCGGATGATTGAGAATAATATCACCCCAAAGTTGCACCCGTTTCCCATGGCGGGCGGCAAGCTCGGAACAGAACTTTACCCACTGCACGTACAAACCCCCAATGCCCATGGCTTTTGCAGCCGCGGCGCTGCGGCCCAAGCCCAAATCCCAGGATTCATCGCAGCAGATATTAAAATTCGGGCTGGAAAAATGCGGGAGAAAATCGGCATACATTTGCGTTAAAAGCGCTTTGGCGTCAGGATCCGTCACGCACAGGGTCCAAGGGTCATCCGACCATGTTTTAATTCCTCTGCGTTGCAGCTCGGCAGGCTCAATTTCCGCCAGATGGCGATAGCGGGGAAGGCGGAGAATTTTGTCAAAATGGCCCAATGAGGTCAGTGACGGTACGAAATCAATGTGGTATCTGCGGCACAGCGCATCAACTGCATGTATATCATCCGCGGTCAGCGGCGTGGTTGAAGCATACATATCGGCGTGACCGGAAAACTCAAAGACATTTTCAATGTAGAGTTGGAACTCATTGATTTTCAGGGCAGCCAATTGCTTGACCAGCCATAACAGCGTGTGCCGCGTGGGTACTTTGCCGCGCGATACGTCATGATAAAACCCGCGACGCTCATAATCCGGAGTATCAATAATGTGCAGGCACGGCCAAGCTCGGCCATATTGGCGGGCGATTTGAATGAGTGTTTGCATGCCATAAAATAAACCGATGGGCGTTTTTGCGGTAACGGTTGCCCCGTTGCGGGTTATGTGCAACTCATTGCCTTGGGGATGGGGGATGGCAGCATGACATACGAGCTTGATGATCGGGGCGGTTGCAGGTTTTGCTGCGACTGAAGAAAGGGGGGCGGCGATTATCAGATCTCTAAGTTCCGCCGCCGCATCGCACAGGCCGGGGTCATGTAACGGAAAATCAATGAACGGCGGGCCTGCTGGAAAATAAAGTTCACCTTCCGCAGATTCGCACTGTTTCGGATACGGAATCAAGTGAATCGGCAGATGATCGGCTGATGCTTTATCCATAAAATCCATAGTGGCTTATCGCCAGCGACCTTTGCAAGGCGTAAATATATATTGCTATGTTGATGGTTCAACGTCGCTTAAACTGCTTCTCTAGATCCCGGCGGTCCAGGCGAATGGTGGTGGGGCGGCCATGTGGGCAATTACTGGAGCGCTGCACGTCCATTCGGCGTGCCAGCAGTGCCGCAATTTCCTGATTAGCCAACGGGTCCCCGGCCTTCACCGCGGCTTTGCACGCGGCCATATCCAGCACCTCGTGCAGTAATTCCTCATCGGTAATTCGGGCGGATTCCTCGGCAACTTTATCAAGCACTCCCTTGATAAAATCCATGGTGTTGAGCCGGGACAGGAGGCTCGGCAGGCTTTGTACCGCCACGCTTGAAGCGTCAAACTGCGTAATTTCAATTCCCAGGGACGCCAGCAGTGGCCGCACGCGTTCCAACCCCGCAAGTTGCCGCGCGCTGACGGATACGACCACGGGCAGCAGCAGCCGCTGGCCGGAAATGGTTCCAGCCCGCACCCGCGCCAAAAGGCTTTCGTAAATCACGCGTTCATGCAGGGCGTGCTGGTCGATAACCAGCAGCCCATCGCCATCTTCCACCACGATAAAACTATTGTGGAATTGCATAAATTTTGGCCCGCCCGCGGCAAGCGGCGGTGATGACGTGGCGGGAAACACTGCCGTAGCGCCCGCACCCGGTTGGGCTGTGCCCGAAGGCATCGGCATCGCGGCATTATGTTCCGTGTACGGGGCAGTATCCGGCCTATTAAAGTTGGTGGCGGGGGTGTTGCTTGCGGGGTTTTGGGGCTGTTGGGCTACCGGCAAATCCAGCGATTGTTGCAGCGGCAGTGGATCGCGGAAAAATTCGGCGATCACCTGCCGGCGCTCCTGGGTCTGATTCGCCATGAATTGTTCCGCTTTTTCCGCACTGGGCGGGGAGGTTAATCGCATGGGTGGAGTCAGATCCGAACCCAACAGTCGCTGCCGAATGGCCGCCAGCACCGCCCGATACGGCAGATTCGACTCGCGAAATCGCACTTCAATTTTCTGCGGATGCACATTCACATCAAATGCGGCCGGTGGCATGTGCAAAAATATGACCGCTACCGGCTGAGCCTGTGGTTCAATAAGACCGCGGAAAGATTCCTTCACGGCATGAAAAATCGAGCGGTCCCGAATATACCGGCCATTGAGAAACAGATATTGATAATGCGTCGTGGCCCGTGCGGTGGCGGGTTTTCCAACAAACCCTTCCACCTGAATGCCGGTTTCGACATGATCCAAGGCCAGGAGCTGGCCCTGTAATTCCTTATTTAAAACCGCAATCACACGAGCTTGCGGATCGGTGGTGGCAGGCAGATTCAGCGTGCTGCGACCATTATGGCTTAGTGAAAATGCGATTTCGGGGTGCGCCAGGGCGGTACGCAACACCGTTTCTGAAATATGGCCGAACTCTGTAGAATCCCCACGCAAAAATTTACGCCGGGCCGGCACGCAATAAAATAAATCCCGCACTTCGATGGTGGTGCCCGGCGGGGCAGAGCAGGGTATCGGCGAATCCAGAACACTTTCCTGGGCCACCACACGCACCGCCTGATCATCCTGCGCCCGACGGGTAATAATCGTGGTATGGCTGACCCCGGCGATGGAAGCTAAAGCTTCACCGCGAAAGCCCATGGTCTGAATCGCAAATAAATCATCTATGGTCTGAATTTTACTGGTGGCGTGCCGGGCCAGCGCCAGGGCCACCTGATCCGGAGAAATGCCCGAACCGTCATCCGTCACGCGAATCAGAGTGCGGCCGCCGTTTTCAATGGTGATCGCCAATCGTGTGGCCCCTGCGTCCACCGCGTTATCCAGAAGTTCTTTTACTACGCTGGCGGGCCGTTCAACAACTTCTCCGGCGGCGATTTTATTGATCAGCGCATCAGGCAGAACATGGATGACATGTCTGTAGTCCGAGGGTGCCGACGATGTGGGTTCCGTGGCGTTCATATTGCCTAGCATAGCGTGACAGGGTATTGGCGAAAAGGTAAACTCTCGCGGGCCAGGATGTTTCATGCGGGAGGACGCTTTTGTATGCAGGCAAACTGCGTCACCAGCTTTGCAGGTCGAAAGGCCGCGTTTGATCGTTGCCGGGGCGGTGTCGGAATATTCTCCGCCGCCGTAAAATAGGGAAATAACCGTTCGGGAGGGGATGGACAATTCGTGCAGGCCAGGGAAGATACGTCGGCTGCGGACAAGCCGCGCGGCATTAGTTAAGGACCTTAGAGGATGGAACGATTCGGGTATCTCGTATTGTCGCTTTTTGTATTTGGCCTTGAATCATTCATCTTGGCAATCGCGAACGGGA
>JAJZCT010000198.1 GCA_021828925.1 Planctomycetota bacterium | reverse complement strand
TCCGACACGTGCCAATGCGTTCATCAAGGTGAAGGGCGTCGATTTCGGCAACGGCGCCAGGTCCTTTACAGCCTCGGTTGCGGCAGCGGCCAAGGGTGGAAAAATTGAGCTTCGCCTCGACAGCCCCACCGGTGCGCGAATTGGAGTCTGCATGGTCCCGAATACCGGAGGTGCAACACAATGGACAACCGCATCCTGCCGGGTCGAACACGCAACCGGCGTGCATGACCTTTATTTCATCTTTACCGGCGAAGAAGCCTTAAGATTTGACTGGTGGATTTTCAAATGAGCGTTATGAAATGGTCGGGGATGACGTCCAGGTTGATCGCGGCGGCCGCCGTTGCCTCCAGCGCAATGCTTTCGGCTCAAATAGCATTGCCGAAAGCCGTGCAAGAGGCCGGCGTTGACCGGACCGGCGTCCCTGCCGTGAAACTGCCGGGCAACAATGACAAGCCCGCCTTTGGCGACGCGTTAATTCCCGATATGGTGGCTGATCCGAGCATCTCGGAAATCAACGGCACATTTTATTGCTATGCGACCACGGACGGTTGGGGACGGGGGTTGGCCACGTCGGGACCGCCGGTCGTGTGGACATCGAAGGATTTTCTCAACTGGAGCTTTAAAGGATGGAGTTTTCCTTCCGACTTTGATTTGAAGTATTGGGCACCCAGCAGCATTGTGTACCGGAACGGGCGCTATTATTCGTTCCCCACGCTGGATGGCAAAATCACCGCCGTGGTGGCGGATTCACCGCTGGGACCATTTCTGGCACCCAATGGTCAACACGTTACCAAAGCCACTGTCCATCCGTTTCCCATCCAACAGAATAGCTCCATTGACGCGGAAGTGTTCATTGATAATGACGGGCAGGCTTACATGGTCTGGTCGCGTCGGCGAGAAGCAAAGCTCAAGCCCGATCTGCTTTCGCTTGCCGGTCCCACCGTCACCATTCCCACCAAGCGTCAAGGGTATTCCGAAGGACCGTATCTCACGAAGCGCGATGGCATTTATTACTATTTTTACACACTTGGCGGCGGCGAAACGTATAAATATGCCTATATGATGAGCCACACCTCTCCAATGGGGCCATGGCAGGCGCCAAAGCATGACATCATCGCCCGAAGCAATCCGGCAGCGAACATCTTAGGTCCGGGACATGGTTGCTTCTTCCATCCACAAGGCAGCAAGCAATGGTATTTTGTCTACCTTGAATTCGGGCGCGGAGGCACGACGCGCCAAATTTATGCCGACAAAATGAATTTTAACGCCGATGGTTCGATTCAGCCCATCAAGCTGACCAAAACCGGCGTGGGTGCCTTGGGTGCAAATACTGAAAACGCTCCGAATCTGGCGTTGGGTTGCAGGGCCACGGCATCGTCCACGCGCCCGAGCTATCGTGTGCGCCTTGAAACGTATCGGAAACTCAAACGTGTGGAAACGTACTCGCCGGCCAACGCGGTGGACGGAGCCAATGGCACGCGTTGGATGGCTGCCGCCGGCGACAGGCACCCGTGGTTTGAGGTGGACCTCGGTGAACCTCACCACATCCGCCGCACCGAGGCATATTTTGTCAAACCCACCGCCGGCCAGGCGTATCGTATCGATTGGTCGCTTGACGGCAAACATTGGCATATTTACGGCGAACATGACACGGTTGTTATCTGTTCGCCGCATCGCGATGAAAAGTCGGTTCGCGCCCGGTATCTGAAACTGAGCATTTTGAAGGGGCATCCCGGGCTTTGGGAATTCCGCGTTTATGGCGATCCGGCCCGGACGCATGGATTAACAGGAGTTTCAAATGAACAACGATGACAAGGTACTTCTGACCCGCAGGGAGTTTGCCCTTGCTGCCGGCGCAGCTGCAGCGATGACCTTGGGTCCCGGTGTCCAGGCATCTCATCGCACCATTCCAGCGCCGCGTTGGGGCAACTGGGTTCATTGGGGAGATCAAGGAAATGGAACCTATTGCAATCCTGTTCTTCCCTCCGATTACAGTGATTTGGACTGCATTCGCGTGGGGTCGGATTTTTACGCCATTTCATCAACTTTTCAATATTCGCCCGGCGTGATAATCCTTCATTCCAGGGATCTGGTAAATTGGCGCATACTGAGCCATGCGGTCAGCGATCTGACGCAAATCACGCCCGAATTGAACTGGGACCGGATGAATCGATACGGCACGGGTATTTGGGCGGGGGCGATTCGGTATTATAAAGGAAAATTCCGGGTCTATTTCAGCGCCCCGCACGAGGGATATTTTATGACCACGGCAACCGATCCCGCCGGTCCATGGGAACCGCTGCATTGCGTGATGCGAGGGGCCGGCTGGGATGACTGCTGCCCGTTCTGGGATGACAACGGCCAGGGATATCTGGTCGGGACCTGCTTTGCAACGGGCTACAAGACATGGCTGTTTAAACTCACGCCCGACGGCCGGGGGTTAATCAAGGGATGGCAAAAATTGTTGGACGAGGGTGAAGGCCGGGAAGCAAACAAATTGTACAAGATCAACGGTTGGTATTATCACCTGTTCAGCCAGTACAATCCGCATGTGGGCCGCTATCTGATGATGCAGCGTTCGAGACACATTACCGGCCCGTACGAGAAGCGGCAGATCAGTTATGCTCAACGACGGGCGCATGAACCAAATCAGGGAGGCCTTGTGCAGCTGCCAGATGGGGCATGGTATTTCTTCACGCACCATGGCGATGGCGACTGGGAAGGCCGCTGTGCAAGCCTGCTGCCGGTAACCTGGGTGCAAGGCTGGCCGATCGTTGGTAAAGTGGGACGCAATAACATTGGCGAAATGGTCTGGAGCGGGCGCATGCCGGTGGCTGGCACACCCATTGTCACGCCCCAGACCGATGACCATTTCGACGAATCAAAGCTCAAAGTCCAATGGGAATGGAATTATCAGCCGCGCGCAGATAAATGGTCGCTCACGCAGCGTCCAGGATTCCTGCGACTGCATGCCTTCAAACCATTGCAGCGCAATAACCTGAAAAAGGCCGGAAACACACTGACTCAGCGCGTGCTTCGTACCAGCTCCAATATTGTTACGATTGCTTTGGATCTGGACGGCATGGCCAATGGTCAACTCGCGGGCTTATGCCATTACTCTTCTGACTGGTGCACAATCGGAGTTCGGCGTGAACACGGGCTGATCCATCTGGAATGGGCACACAATTATACGATCATGCGTGGACCGGAACTCCGATCCCGGAAACTCTGGTTGCGATCCATTTGGGGGCTCGACGGCAAAAGCCGATTTTCCTACAGTCTCGACGGACAATTGTTCAGACCATTTGGGAATCCGTATCAGCTTGGCTGGGGTGATTATCGTGGCGATCGAATCGGCATATTTACATACAACAATGAATCAGAGGCCGGATATGTGGATTGTGATTTCTTCACCTACCACTATGCTCACGCAACTTCGATCACTTGAGTGATCGGTATTAATCTTTGGAGAGGCCATGCTCAAAACCAAACGATCCCGTACGATTGCGATGCTCCACCCGAAGCTTCCGGCGCTATGGCAAGCCGTACTGGTGGTCATCGTACTGGCAATGATTTATGCGGTAACGCCGGCGACAATAGCGACCGCCTCCAGTGCGACACCGAAAGGCAAATTGGCGGCCAAGCCGCTGTATCGCGATCCGGTGATGGACGGAGCTGCGGACCCGACCGTGATATGGAGTTCGACCTACAAAAAATGGTTCATGTTCTATACAAGCCGGCGCGCCAACGTGCCGGGGCTTGGTCGCGGCGTGGCCTGGGTCTACGGCACGCCGATTGGCATCGCAACGTCCGACAACGGCGGTGCGACATGGAAGTATCTGCGCAATGCCGACATTATTTATAAAGCGGCGGTATCTCACCCGACCTACTGGGCACCGGCGGTAGTGGAACATAACGGGTTATATCACATGTTTGTGACATACGTGCCCGGCATATTCAACAACTGGTCCGGACCGCGCTACATCATCCACCTGACCAGCACGGATCTGATTCATTGGCATTATGTCTCCACGCTGCCGCTGGCGAATCCAAAAGTTATTGATCCGGGTTTGTTGCACCTCCCGAACGGGTCGTGGCGATTGTGGTATAAGGACGAAGCAACCGGTTCTTCGTGCGACTATGCCGACAGCCCGGACCTTTACCATTGGAAGAATCACGGGCGGGTGCCGGGACTTTCCGATGTGCCCGGCGAGGCACCTCTGGCGTTTCACTGGAAGGGTCGGTACTGGCTTTTCCGCGATATTGGCAATGCCCTAGCTCTGTATCGCTCCGCCGACGCACTGCATTGGAAACGTGTGGGCACTATGCTGCGGCATGCGGGAACTGGCGCGGGAGACAAGGGTGTCGGTCATCACCCCGATGTGATTTTATCACGTGGCCGGGCGTACCTGTTTTATTTTGTGCAGCATAATCGTCGCAGTTGCATTCAGGTTACCGAGCTCAAATACCATGCCGGTAAAGACGTGCTGACAGTGAATCGCAATGCTCCGACGTATATCGACCTGCTGCCGCCGCGGAATCCGGAAACGGAATCAAAATTTGAACCACCCGGAATGATTCCATCGCCCCCACGAAACGGCCGGTGAGAACCTAATGTCTTTTTTGCCACACAGATCTTGATACCCACAGGAGATTATGACGCATGAGAAATCCAATGCGAATATTGACACGCTATTCAATGTGCCTCCCGATGCTGATTGCCTTGATACTCCCGGCGCACTGGGTAACGGCCGCAGCCGGGCCGGCGTTCTGGAAATGGGCACCCACGCCACCGATGGGATGGAACAGCTACGATGCCTGGGGAACCAGCGTGAATCAGCAGGAGGTGCTGGCGAATGCCCGGTACATGGCGAAATATCTTCGGGTTCACGGTTGGAAATATGTGATTATTGACGCGCGGTGGTATGACCGGACCTCATCCTTGAATGATCGGGAACTCAACCGCCAGCGAGCCGGTGCCAAACTATATGCCGATGCGTTTGGCCGCCTGTTACCGGCGCCGAACCGTTTCCCTTCCGCCTCCGGCGGCCGCGGGTTTAAAGCACTTGCCGCACAGGTGCATGCCATGGGTCTCAAGTTTGGCTTTCACATGATGCGCGGCATTCCGCGGCAGGATTATAAATCCAATACGCCAATTGCCGGCAGCCATTACACCGCACGGCAGGCCGCCGACACGAAAAGTGTATGTGGGTGGTGCCCTGACATGTACGGCGTTCGGAACAATGCGGCGGGACAGGCCTGGTACAATTCATGCGCCAGACTTTGGGCATCATGGGGGGTCGATTTTGTGAAAGTGGACGATCTGTCGAGTCCTTATCACAAAGATGAAATAACAATGATCCGTAAGGCGATCTATGCCTGCGGGCATCCGATCGTGTTAAGCACATCCGCCGGCCCCACACCGATGTGGGCTGCGCAGCATGTTTCGACCCATGCAAATATGTGGCGCATCTCGGGAGATTTCTGGGATCGCTGGAATGATCTGAACCGCCAATTTGATTTGCTGGCCCGCTGGCAGAAATATATTGGCCCCGGCCATTGGGCGGATGCGGATATGATTCCATTTGGCCATATCGGCATTAAAAACACCATCGCCGGCGGAAACAGGGAAACGCGCTTTACCGAAAATGAGCAACATACGTTGTTCTCATTATGGTCGCTGGGGTCCTCGCCTCTCATGCTCGGTGACAACCTGCCGGATACCGATGCGCGGACACTATCGATATTGACCAATGACGAAGTTATTGCCGTGGACCAGGACCCATTGGGACGCCCGGCGCGAAGAATCAAGGAAGGTGGAGGGAAAGAAGTTTGGGTAAAAGCGGTTGAGAATGGCACGGCGGTCGGGTTGTTTAATCGTGGTTCAAAAACTGCGAAGGTTACGCTGTACTGGCGCGATGCCGGATTAGCCGGCAAGGAAACCCTTCGTAATCTGTGGACACACAAAAACATCGGCACATTTGAACAAAGATATTCCACCATGGTTCCCGCACATGGAGTGGTTCTGCTGCTGGCCAAGCGACCGTAAGGCCGCCGGGACTCCGCAAGCAGCGGATGATGCAGCCGACAACCTGCCGGAAGGCAATCGCGAATGCGATATGCCCCGCCTACATCGACGCGGCCGGATCGCCATGCTACGCGCTTCGTGTTCTCCGCAGGAGAACTGTCAACCGCAATGGATGGAAATAATGCGGCGATGTGTGTTCAACGCTGCGCCCCGCCCCCGCTGCACCAAGGCCCCGATCCAACTCGCCCTACCAGATATCCGCCGCGCCCAAGAGGTACTATTAAAAGTTGTGGACGGCGTAAAGGAGGCGGCGTAACCTAAAGGGTGTCTTTTATCTTTTTTTAGGAGTACGCCACCATGGGTAACAGTATGACAGAAACGGTGAAATTTCCAAGTGGGGTTTGCGGCGACGCGCTGACCGAGGTGCTGCGGGCCGGAGCACAGCGCCTGCTGGCCGAGGCGGTGCGAATCGAAGCGGAAGCGTGGGTCGCAGCGCGTGCTGATCAGGT
>JAJZCT010000197.1 GCA_021828925.1 Planctomycetota bacterium | reverse complement strand
GTAGAGTTGAGACTCCTTAACCGAAATAGAAATGTCACGGCCAAGTTTACCGCGTAACGGGGCGGCGAACGCAGGCCCCGTATAAGCCGCCGCGAGCGTATGCGTCATTGTGCGGAATTCTTCGTAAAACCTCGACTGCGGCAAACATTGGCGAACACGCAACGCGCCGCACCAATCGCGACGGAGAAGAAACGCACCATTAAATTAAACCGCATTCCGAACGCTACCGTCCTCAAAAGAATGCACAGCCCACCACCCTCTACGAGGTTCATTGTTCGCCAAACGAGGCGAGATTTGATGTGCGAATCGTACACGCAAATCAGTTCCCATGGCAATTTGTAGACGATACCAAGTCACATGTGTGCCGGGGGATTTAGCGATACGGATTCCGTACGCCCTAATGATCTTTTCTCCATTTGCGGCTGAAGCGGACAAAATGTTACGTAAACCGTATTGGGGCTAAACCGGTTTTTACGCAACCGCTCGCGGCCTTTAGGCGGCGGTAATAAATAAAGGTACCAAGTAAGGTTCAACGATTGGGCGTTATGACATAGTTCCATTCACCATGAAAATGGTTGCGTTTTAAGTTTACTCGTGTCATCTCCTCATCGGAGACTTTTCTGCCGGTCGGATACTTGTGGCGATCCAAGCGACACGTCACCTTCAGTCCTTTTGCCGTGGTCGTTTTGGCAATGAGGTTCACGATGGTTTGGTAATCGCGCAAGGGCTCCCCTCGCCAGTTCGACGAAATAAATGAAAAGAGCCGATGCTCAATCTTGTTCCATTTACTCGTGCCCGGTGGAAAGTGGCAGACGCAAAGCGCCAATCCGCTCTCGTCGGCAAAGGCTTGCAATTCCAATTTCCAGAGTCGCAACCGCGAACCATTACTGCCCCCGCCATCGGCTGTGATCAAGAGAGTTTCGGTATCAGGGTAGAGTGTTCGGCCTTCAAAACGCCACCAACCACGAATCGACGCCACCGCAAACGCTCCCGTGTCATGGTCCGTACCGACGTTCACAAATCCGGCGTTGCGCCCCAGATCATAGATGCCATAGGGAAAGGCCCGAGGCACCGCAGGGCCTGGAAAATCGTGCCCCTTGACCTTCCGGGGTTGTTTGGCGGTCAGCCATTGTCGCCCGGCATTGGCGTAGTTGCCCACCAGCTCCTTCTTCTTGGTGTCTACGGATATGACGGGCCTTCCAGCCGCCATAGCCCGCTTCACGCAGTTGTTGATATAGCGAAACTGCGCATCCCGGTCGGGATGATCCTCGCCTTCCTCCAGTTTGCGATTACTTTGCAGGCTATAGTTCTGCGCGTGCAGGAGTTGCCCGACTTTTACGTAGCTGATCGGATGACGCTGCCGACACAGTGCGGTGGCCAGTGTCCGTGTGCTTTTGCAGATCCACCGCAAGGGAGACTCCGGATCGCCACGCGTTCCACCCTCAATCAAACTCTCTAACGCTGTCAGCAGGGCGGGATCCGTTTCCGTCAGATTCTTGCGCCCCGCGCCCGGGCGACGGATACGCCCCGGAGGAGAAACCTCGCCCGCTGCGATCTCCCGAATTCCCTTGCCGATGGCCTTCCGGGATAGGCCACAAGCGCGGTGTATCTTGGATACTCCACCATAACCCAATCCCACCGCTTCGTTAGCCGCCATAATGCGCCGCGTCCGCTCGTCAAGGAGCGGCCAAATGCGTCTGAACTTCCGTGTTAGCACCGCAGCAGGTCTCATGCCTAACTATCATACCCCAATTTCCCACAAGTTGATACCTTTATTTATTACCGCCGCCTAATGTACTGGCGAACCGCCGCCGCAGGTGGTCCCGCGCGATGAGGTAAATGGCGCGAGCTTGTGCCAAACTCACCATGTATTTCCTCCACGCATATTGCGCGGATCGGATTGTGAATGTCGTTGCCATCGCCGGACGATAAGAAGGTTGCCGCATCGCCGTGAGAATATCCGTGAGTTTTCGCGTTTGGCCGGGATGATTGGTTGTCATCGCGGTAAGTAGCGCGTCATGCAGTATCGCGGCACACGCGGTGGCGGCTTGCCCCTGTTGCTTTTGATAAAGCTTGCGCGCCAGGTGGATTTTGGTCTGATATGTTCGCAGAGCGTCTTGTGCCAGCGCGTCGGTGAATGTAATGACTGGCGCGGGTTTCCGAACTACCTGCGAAACCATGATTTGCGGATTCATGCCGGCCTGTGCGCCCCGGGCCTTATGGAACAGCCATGTTTGATTGCCGATAGTTTTAATGTGATGGACGGACCACAAATCCACGGCTGTGCCGGGGTTTACATGGTGTCCGTAATCGTCCATGGCAAGACCACTGGCCGCATTGATGCACAGAAACCCCTGGTGCTTGCGCTGCAGTTTCCATTGTTGATTTGCCCTGTGACTCGGAAATTCCTGGCGCAGCAGATCGCCCGGTTGTGGATTGGTTTCGGCGCCGGAAAGATACAACGCGCTCAATTCATTCTTAATTGTATAAAGGCCGTGGCCTTGATAAGTAAATTTCCATTTCTGATGCTTGCCGCCATCCGTTGTTGCCTGATCAATGGCTGTGCCCGGTTGATCAGAACGCCCCGGATCATTAAGCACCAGATGGCTATATTGGTTGGTCAGGCTGTAGACTCCATTGGCAATGGGTTGGGCTGCCGAGAGTTGAATTTTTACGACAGGTTCTGTGCGTTTCCCAGTATCGCTTGGTACTCCGGTCGGTGGTGTTTTGTGCCGCGGGACCAGGCATTTGATCCATACATTAAGGGAATTTCCCCGTGCCCAGATTACTTCGCCATTACTGAAATCGGTATGTTGCGCTAGCATGGTAAAGCAACGGTGCGACGGATGCCGCGGAATCACCGCAGAAGATTTTCGGAGATAATCACGCGTGGCGATGAATGCGGGTGCTTGCCCGGCATTGGAGATCGCACACCATTGCAGCGTCTGTTCTTCTGAAAGCAATACATCATCGCCACGGCGTCTTCCGGCCACCGCAATTCCCCTTCGCTGCATCAGGCCTTTCGGGCATACGACATGAAAAACCAGCCAATCGCCCGGGTGGGTATGTATCCATAAGTCAACGAGGCTCACACCGCTGCTCGTCGCAACCGGAACAATTTCCTTTTTTGCCAGTCGATGACCGTTCACATATAGGTCCGCCAATTTCCCATCCGTCGCTACCAGCACATCCGTGGCAGCCCACGGATGTGCTGGCGCAGTGGCACATCGCGCAAGCGGTAGGTGAAGTGCCCATGCAGCGCAGCATATCAAGCTGGTGATCAGCTTACCGCCAATGTTGTTTGCCCGCATAAATACCATCCGATTCCCCGGTGAATCATTCCTGCTCGCTACTTAAAATCCACTGTGCATCATTCGGTAAATCGTTTTCTGGTTACTGTGCATCCGGTCCAGAATCCGTTCGACACCATTTGCTCTGTCGACAATGTGAGCCGCGCCGTTCGCCGTACCACCCCACGTGCCGCAGGCCTGGACAAATCGAGTTAAGGCCTCAATCAGCGGCAGGCATTGGCGTGATGCAATACTCCGCAGTCGGTTGAGTCTCCGTAACGAATCCCGTATGGGAAATGGCGGCGTCTTGGGTAATGTCGTCTTCCATAGATAGTCGTTGTAAAAATGTATTGCGGCAAATGCTTCGTAGATCGAAGCGCCTATTGATAATTTTGTCGGCTCAGTTCCCTTGGCCAGTGCCAACAGATACTGAGCCGATAGATCATCTGGTGCCAGCGCCGCAATTTGATTAAGTCTCTGAATCACTGTCGGATCACTCAATGCTGCCTCTCCCTTTTTCTGGAAAATGGGCTGTAATGTTGAAAACAGCAGCATGGCATAACGGATGTCACGCGGTTTATTGCGCCGCATCAACGCCATGGCTTGTTGCAGTGTCCGCACAGAAAATATCTGAATCTGCCAGGCCGTCCGCAGTCCGTTTAATAACATGACATCACAAACATTGCGGCTGTTGCTCTGCGGAACCACAACACCGGTAAGGTGGTCGGCGATGGCACCGGGAATTTTTGCCGCCAGCCCGCCGATTGCCCGGACTCGCCAATCGGCGGTGATTGCTCCTGTGACGGCCATGTTGCGGTCCAGTCGCGTGTTTTCCAGCAGTGATAGAATCAGCACGGCGCAGGCGCAACCGGCGGAATTTCCGTCTACAGCGGTATATTGGTCGGAAAAGCTTATTCGAATACATCCTGGTTGAATATCCGGGTAGCGCAATCGGACGGCGCGTAATGCGATTTTCGCGGCAACCATCACATCAGGCCCGACTTTATTGACGAATTTAATTGGTGGTGTGTGTTCGTCGGTATTTACCGTGGCGATGATCTCCTCACTGTTGCCAGCAAGTCGGCCATTACTGAATTCACGGACCAGCAATCCGCGGATTGAATTTTCCAGCCGTCCATAATGTTTTTCTCGATGCAGATAAGCCGGGTTGACAATGGTGCTGTAACGGCTGCCTCCACCGGAAAGCATACCGTCCGCGGATGCCGCAGGGGCGTATGTCCCAGCCATCGTACACAAGGCCAGGACAATCATATAAATACATGGGACCGCCGATGCCTTTTTTTCACAGCTTTGCCGAAGCTTTATCATATGGGGCTTCTCCGCGTAAGTGTGCCGCTGACGTGCGGCCTGTGGAAAACAATGATATATATATCATCGCTGTGACTGCGAATTCTCATGATAATTCTAGTAATAGCTGCCACGCCGTCAAGTATATTTTGAGGCCTTGTATCTTCTAAAAAATGCTTTGGACGTCAGGCTTCCTCGTGGATGCGGCTTTCTGGCGTTGGAGTCATTCGCTCAAAGAAGTCCTGTTCCAGCGAGACCGGTTTCAGGCTTAGTCGCAGTTCCATCAGCGCGGTAATCATTGCCATAAGCATGGCGATCATACCGAGGGTAAAAAACGTGAGAGCGGCGAAATCCAAATGGGGAATAATCAGTCCCAGGCCCAAGGTCAATGAGCAGAGCAGCATTCCGATAATACACGACACCAGACAGACCAGTGTGCGTCGAATGAGACGGGCACGATATAAAATGGCATCTGTTTGCCCTTCGAGTCCGCGCAGGCGTGCCCGCAACGGAAGCAGGGGTTTGGTCTCCGGTGGCAGCGTGGGCGGTTCCTGGTGTATTTTTTCCAATAACTCGAATCGCTCCGCATTAAAACTGCGGATTCGCGCTGTCAAAACCGCCATGCGGTTGTAAAACGTCAGACACAGCAGTCCGCAGGCGGAAATAAGCACCACCGGTGCAAGAATCAGGGCAATGAGGTGTTCTGTATGGTTTGGCATGGTGACATTGTATTCGCATCTGTAGGTTATCGCGAGAGTAGTTCGAAAGCAGGCGTATGCTGGGGAGAGGAATTATGCATCGTCAGACAATGGGGCCACCGGATAATGTGAATTTTCATTTCGCCTTGGCCATTATTGGAATCATAACGCCATTGGGCGGTCCATTGAGTATCTGGGGCGATGGGCGGCATGGGCGGCTTGCAGCGAAGCAAGCGCACATTCCACTGCGGATGGCTGGTGCTGGTGGGGGCGGGTTGAACCTGCCAGCGGGTGATGGCCAGGCATGGAGTATTTATTTCCCAGGGGGGACGGGCCAGGAGTCCGCACACGCCCCCTGCGGCCGCCGCCAGTTGCCATCTGCGACTTGCCGCCATATCCGCCCCGGCACCATTCGCGATCACCACCGCCGCTGCACCACACCGCAGCGTCTGATCAATGGCCCAGATACGGTCGGATTGGCTCGGTGGATCAATAAAAATGCAACGTTCAATCAGACGGTGGCCCGGCAAAATGGCGGCCAGGAGTTGTACGGTAGGTAGAAATTCTGTGCCGCCGATCCAGAAAAGATATTTGTGTTCCGACTGCCGTAATATTCGGCCCGCCGTCCAAGCCATCAGTGTAAGGGCTGCCGGCCACCAAGGCCGATCCCGAGACCGCGGCAGGGGGGTATGGAAGGTAGACGTGGTAGAATCTAATGTATCTCCATAAAACCATTCGTGAATACCCACGCATAATTCCGGCAGGCTGGTGGAGATGTTTTCATCACCAACCACGCCGGGCGCAGATGCGCCAGGTGCTGACAACTGTGGTTCAAGCTTCTGAATAAGACGGGCGGAGTTTTGCACCACATCCGCAAAAGTAAGTTTGGTTGCCATGCTGCTGCGCTTCCCTGATTTTCATACCCCAATATGTTAGTATTATGTTAGGTATGCGTCAAGCGGTGCTGTGGGAAATTCCCGGGTAGCCATTAGCCGCACTGATCGCTTTGACATGACGATCGCCATTATCATCAACCCTCCCGGTGTTTGACATGGCCATAGATTATCACTAAATTCCGCTGGTGCTGAGATCGCGGACAATTTTAGCTGTATTCCCAACGGGCCGAAGGTACTTGGCTCTGGGCATGATTTGCCTGATTCCTGCCGGATGCGCCACCTATCAGGCCAAACCATTAAAGCCGGCGGCTTTTGAAACGCAATTTCAGGCACGCACCCTGACGAATGCGAAATTAAAA
>JAJZCT010000196.1 GCA_021828925.1 Planctomycetota bacterium | reverse complement strand
GTGCTGACGCTGCTTGTCGGGATACCTCCTTTCGGTAACTCCGTTAGGCTCATCCAGCTATCATCTTCGACCTTTTTTTCGTAAAAGACAAGTAAAAAATGTCCATTTTTTTTATTTCAAATAAATTGTCTATTGCGAAATTCGAGCGGACAAAACGCGTAGACGGAATATCCCGGTATAATCGCCCGCATGGCCAAGCAAAGAAATTACTTCGTTTGTCGCAATTGTGGCGCAATACAGCCCAAATGGATGGGAAAATGCCCGGATTGCAATTCATGGGATAGTCTGGAGCAAATGACCGAAGCTGCAGCCGATCCGCATCGCCCTCGCGCCTTATCAGAAGAGGCCCCGGAAAATACCGCCGGTCAATTTGCCGCGCAGGATGATGCCCCGGCCCGGCCTTTATCTGAAATCCCTGAATTGGACATTCCCCGCATGCCCACGGGTCTGCCGGAATTTGACCGGGTGCTCGGCGGCGGAATTGTTCCCGGCGCTGCGGTGCTGCTTGGCGGTGATCCGGGTATTGGTAAATCCACGCTGCTGCTGCAAGCCGGTGACCGCATGGCCCGGCAGGGCCATCGTGTTCTGTATGTCAGCAGTGAAGAATCCGCGCAGCAAACCAAGTTGCGGGCCAAACGTCTCGGCGTTGCGGATGACCGCCTGCTGATTTACGCGCAAACCAACCTGGAAAAAATCGGGCGGCAAATTCAGAAACTCCGGCCGCATCTGTGTGTCATTGACTCGGTACAGATGATTTATGAACCCACCAACGCGTCGCCCCCGGGCAGCGTTTCCCAGCTCCGGGATTGCGCCACCGAACTGGTTTATCTGGCCAAGGCCGGCGGAACGGCGGTCTGCCTGGTGGGCCATGTTACCAAACAGGGCCTGCTGGCGGGACCGAAGCTTCTGGAGCATATTGTTGATACCGTGCTGTATTTTGAAGGTGACACCCACCATGATCATCGCATTGTGCGTTGCATCAAAAATCGGCACGGCAATACGCTGGAGGTGGGCTTATTCCGAATGGGGGCCGCGGGCCTCGAGAGTGTGCAGGACGCATCCGCTTTGTTAATTCAACCCCACACGGGATCACCTCCCGGCAGTGTTATCTGCGCTGTTACCCAGGGCTCCCGCGTGCTGGCACTGGAAATTCAGGCCCTTACCGCCGACAGCATGCTGGGATCAGCCCGGCGGAAAGTCAGCGGCTGCGATGCCAATCGTGTCGCCATGATTACTGCGGTGCTGGAAAAGCGCTCCGGTTTGCGTCTGGTGGATCAGGATATTTTCGTCAATGTGGTGGGGGGGATGCGGGTAAACGATCCGGCTGCGGATGCCGCCATCGCCCTGGCGATCGCCGGTGCCCGCATGAAGCGCGGCCTTTCCAGCCGCACGCTGGTGATGGGGGAGTTGGGCCTGCTGGGGGAATTTCGGCAGATCGGTTCGCTGGCCCAGCGCATCAGCGAAGCGGCCCGCCTCGGCTACAGCCGCTTACTGGTACCCATTCACCGCAGCGAAACCGACAAAGCCGCCGCCGCCGCTGCCGGCCGCCAGATGCAAATCACCACCTGCCGCACCCTCGACGACGCGCTGGCCGCCCTGGAGTAAATGGTAAGCATAAAGGACTGGGCAGTATTACATGTGTTAAATGAATCCATGCAACAACCGCCCATCAATAATGTCGATGAACGCTCTTTGAGCATATCGTGCTGCCTGTTTTCCGCACCGGCTAATGGTGGGGAACTCTAACCGCGCTTTCCCACGCACCTTGGTCGCGGGCCATGTGTAATGTGCCAAGTTGCTGAGCCCCTCATTCCGGCTGTTTTCCAACTATTTCGTATGGCCGCGGTCGGAGAATTGAACCTGTACCGCCTGATAACGGATGAAAATATTTTTCGCTTCAGTAACGCCGGGGTTCTTGCGCGCGTATATAGATTATAATGACCGTATACTTCTCTGGAGATTTCTGATGTGTTGGAAAGTATTTACCCTTGGTGCACTTCTGTTGATAGCTGCGACGGAACTGGCAAATGCCGGGGCAGCTTCTGTCCGTGCGGCCACCGCGCAGCCGGTCAAGTCAGCCCTCAGGGCCGCGGAAGTGCCCGCGGACGCCAAATGGATCATTTACATGAATATTGATCAGGCAATGGCAAACCCAGCGGCCGGCAAAATGCTTTCCGCGTTTATGCGTACTCACCCGCGGGCTAAAAAAAATATGACCAATCTGGAAATAGCCATGGGCGCGGATTTTCCCCGGGATTTTCACGATGTACTGCTGTTTGGCCGCCACATCGGGCCAAATCATGGAGTCGTGGTGATCCACGCCCACGCCCGGCAAAGCCAGATTGCCAGGTTCCTTAAAGCCAACCGCGGTAAAATCACTGTAACCACACCCGTTCCCGGGATGATCAAAGTGGTGAATAAGAAAGGCCAGACCATTTATGAAACATCCCCCCGTCCCGGGACCTTTGTCATGTCGCGAACCGAAAAATCGCTGCGGCATGAACTGCATGTTCTGGCGGCAAAATCCGGGGGTATGGCTCCGGACAATCCGCTGCTTGTCGGTGCGCGTCCCGGTGTGCTGATGTATATGGCGGACAGCAATATGGCGCAACTGGCCAACCGCCCGGGGCGGCATCATGGTCCCATCTGGATGAAATCGGTTACTGGCGCCTGGCTGGCGGTACGGGTAAAAAAGGAAAGACTCAATATCCGTGCCCGCATTGATCTCATCGATGCCGACTCGGCCGCTCAGATGGTTCAAATGGCCCAGGGGTGGCAGGCCATGATGGATCTTGGTGCCACGAACGCCAACGTCAAACCGCGCCAGCGCTTCATTGCAGGCATCGCGGATCGCTTGAATGTCGGTGCCATTGGAAAAGTGGTTGCCATTCACTGGTCCATGTCGCTGCCGAAGCTTCTGGCCGGGCCTGAAAAGCAGTCCCATCCCGCGCCGTAACACCCATGGGCAGGGGAATAAACCTGATGGAGTTGATCATGTCCGCACCCGAAGATGATGTACGTCTGGCCAGACTGGCCCAAGCCGGCGAGGTTGCGGCATTCGACCGAATCGCCCGGCAATATCAGGTTATTCTCCTGCGGTTCGTGCGTCGTAATTTTCCCAACATCCCGGACGCTGAAGATATTGTACAGGAATCCCTGCTTAGAGCGTTTGAGAACATCGGAAAATACCGGCCCGCATGGCCGCTGAAAAGCTGGCTGCTGACCATCACCTGCCGTGTGGCTGTCAATCAGATTCGGCATCACAGCGTTCAAAGTCGCCTGATGGCAAATCTGCGACATCGTTGCGTTACCGCATCGGCAGGCCCAAGGGATTCCACCGCAGATCATGATGAATCGCTGAATCTCTGGAACGCCGCCGCGCGACTTCTGACGCCAACACAGTTTCGGGCGGTATGGCTGTTGTATGCCGAGGAAATGGATCGTCACGACATCGCCAGAATTCTGGGAAAGTCGCGCCCAACGACGCGGCTGATTCTATACCGCGCAAAAAAAATATTGCAGTCGCATTTTTCAGCGTCGGCCGCGGAATCGATCAGCAATTCAGCCGATAGCCGCGTTGCACAAGGAGTTGTACTATGAATCCTGCCGAAAATTCGGATAACCAGAAATGGATTGACCGGCTTGAACGCGAAGCGAAAAATCAGTTGCCTCCATTTTCACCGGCGTTGCATGACCAGATTATGCGCAAAGCCGCGCAACGTCGGCTGCGGGCAGCGACTGTTGCGCGTGGATTATCCGCGTGGTCTGCGCCGCGGTCGCCATACTGGCAGCTTGCCTCCGTGGCCGTTGCGTTGGCGGTTGCACTGGGGATCTGGATGCAGTTCCGCGCTGCGCAACCGGTGGTGCCAATGCCGGCGGTATCGGCATTCCATATTTCCTACGTGCTTCCCGATACCGGCTCGCTGATTCAACAAGCCGCAGCGCAGTGGCAACATCAGTTTGCCGGACAATCCTTCGCCGGCCTTCAAACCCAGGCGCGGCAGCTAAGCCAATATGTTGTCGGGAAGATGACTCTTTTTTGAATTTCCAGATCAGGGAAAGCTGGTGCCAAGAAACCGCCCGGCTGCGGAAGTGCGCGACGCGCGTATGGGGGCCGGTTCGATTCGCACCTGATCATAGGTAAGCAGCGTCCCCTTGGCTGCTTCAAGATTAACAATGGCCTGCGAGTAATTCACCATCGCCTGCAATTCCGCCGTCTGGGCGGATGCCAGGTTCTGTTCGGCGGTTAATTTCAGATTTAAGAATGTCGGCGTGAGGCTTACACCGACCTGCTGCTGAACGTCCAATGCCGCAAGCACCTGTCCGGCGGCCATGCGGGCCTGCCGTTGTGCTTCAATTTGCTGATAGCTTGAGAGCATGGCGCGCAGAGCTGTTTTCACCTCCAATATAATGTTCTGGGCGTCCAGAAGCATTTGTGTGAGTTCCTGCCGGCGCAGCAGGCGTTGCTCGCGGTAGCCCGCTTCAGCGGCACGATTGCCGATGGGAATCGATACCTGCAGGCCCGCCGCATAACTCCAGAATCGTGCCGGGCTGATGGTCTGGGTAAAGGCGTTGCCGAAGGCCTGCGAAAGGCCGTTGGATTGTGTGGAAAGTGTCAGGTTGGCATCCGGCAGCAACGTATTGGCGGCAACACGAACGTTGATATCCGCCTCATGCAGCTTCAACCGGTCCTCCCGCATAATGCTGCGTTGCGCCAGAGCGGTGGAAATGGCCTGCGCCACATTGAACATAACCGGTTCGGTAATGGGCTTATCCGTTGGCAGCAGCAGCACATTGCCGCGCAGATTCAACGCGGGGTCATTGAGCAGGGATTTGAGTTCATCGGATGTGGTACGCACATTCGCCTGCGCGGTAATTACGGCCACCCGGCTCTGGGCGACCGCATCCTTAGCCTGAGCCACCTGCACCGAAGAGGCATCAAAAATGCCGCGCTTTTCGATCTGACTCAGCGTATGCCGGGTGTTGACCAGCAACCGCTGCTCAATGCGCAAATTGCCATCGGCCTGCGCCAGGAGGTAATAGGTCAGCTCGACATTTTTAATGACTGTCTGCACCTGACTGCGAAAGGCCGCCAGCGAAATACTTCTGTTGGTACGGGCGATGTAAATGCCGGATTGCACCACATCGGACCCGAAGCCGCGCAACAACGGTTGAGTAATGGCCAAAGCCAGATTATCCGCATTGGATGGATTAATATCCGGTTGAAAGCCCGGGGTTTTGGCCACGTTTAAAAAATTATTGGTGGCGGAAAATTGCGCGGTTCCACCCCATCCCAGTGGTTTGCTGACTCCCACCTGATTCGCCCATGTCAAACTGTTATTGTTGCCGGCACCGGGAACGGCACCCGCGGCACCGACTTGAATTCCCGATGTGGTCGGCACATCCGTTCGCGTCACGCCCGTGGAACCGAAAATGGTCGCGTCAAAGGCCGCCTGGGCCTGTACCAGTTGCGTCTGAGAAATAGCCGGATTATACGCCTGCACCTTGATGGCCAAGCTGTGTTCCAGGGCCATGGCCACAGCATCCTGCAACGTCAGATGATAAATCGGCTCACCTTGATACAACGCGGATGCCGCTTTCCCCGTGCCAACCCCGGATGATTTCGCCGTGGCCACAGCGGTGCCAGCAGGAATCACCGAACCGATATTCGTCGTTCCGGCACTGGTGAATTCATGCACACCTTGATCCACCGGTGTGACCTTTTTCTGTATGTTGTATATCTGGCCATCGCTGACCTGATGGGCCAGCACGGACTGAGCATAGTTATCCCATCCGGAATACGATGACCGTTGACTGAACGGCGACTCGCAACCACCTGCTAACAGGGTTCCCCAGCAGGCCAATGCCAGCAGTACCGCCTGCTTCCGCTTATGACCAATTGCCGAGTCGCCCGAGTTTTTCGCCCGGTACTGACGCTGAATACTGTCAGCCTCAGGCCCTTTCACCATCGAAGCAAACGTCCGCTGGTTGGAAACACCTCTGAAGTGTTTAAAAACCGACATGGAACCCCTCGGTACCGATCAGCTTGCAGGTCAAGTCAAAGTGGTTCAGGATCAATGCGGATATCTTTTTCGCCCGCCGCCTTTTTTTCCTGATATTTTTTCAGCCAGGTCTGGAAGCTCTTGCCCGCCGCCGGGTCCTTACCCGTAAATTTGATGGATTCAATTTCCTCATATCGGATGGTCAATCGATTGGTCGAATCCTTGACAATTAAGCGCAGCATCCATTTGGTGGTGTCGGCGGAATCGGCCTGGCGATCAAAGATGTATCCTTCCACCGCCTCGCCCTTGCGATGAACTATCGTCACATCGCCGCGGTAGCTGAACGCCTTTTCCACCACATCGCGCACCATGGGCAGTGAATCGAGTTGAGGGTGGTAGCCTTCAAGATTTTCATACTCGGTTGCCGGGGCGGTATCCGCGGATGCGGTGAAATCTGCTGCGGCAATGTGTTCTTGTGCTGTCATATAGTTTTTGAACCTGTTTTAACTCGTTTTAACACGATACAGACATTAAACGCCAATTTGATCCTTCGCCCGTGCGGTCGATTCCGTGGCCGGATGATCGGCGGAAGCCATTTTACCGGCGCTGAT
>JAJZCT010000001.1 GCA_021828925.1 Planctomycetota bacterium | reverse complement strand
GCGTCACAATGGAAAGAATGCACAGCGCTTTGGCCACCGGGCCGGTAAAGCTCGCCAGCACACGGGCCAGCGGCGTCTCCCACGGCAGCGGCGCTCCGCCGCTGCCGCCGAAGGTGGAAGCCTCGGAAAGACTTGAATAGCCCAGCAACACGGCCGAGGCGATCAAGCTGGAAAGACGATTGGACAACCAACGGGAAATACGCATGGGGATACTCCTGCAACATTGCTGCCGGGCCACGGTGATGACCGGCACGGCCCGACAACATCTTTAACTTTATTGTCATCACTCATACCATCATACCCTAACAAATACCGAATGCAAGTGGCGGGGAAATTATTCCTCTTTTTACCCAAGGCTCGACCGAGGCGGGGCCATATTCGCCCCCGTTTGAATACGGCCCGGCACGATAAGTATCTGGACGCTTGGGTATCCTGCCGGTATGTTCTTTGGGTGAAACAACCGCGCGGTAACTCTGATCGTTGTAGGCTACAGCAACCGAACGGGAATTCACAAAAGGCCTTCATCGCCTACTGGACGAGATATTCGTGGATATGACGATAACAGAAAAGCCCAATAGCAAATTACAGAAATACCGCCTGACTACCAAATGACACCATACGTCGGCGGCTGGCATGGGAAATCGACATCCCGTCCGCGAATTCTTTATTTTTTTGACCAAAACACCACGACGAATAAGCTTGTAACACCGGTCCAGTGACAATGCACTACGTGATAGTGTCTCGTCATCGTAAGGAAATACAGGTCGCTTCTCCGATGTTGCCATAGCGTTCGGGTACACATGTAAAGATTACGATTTGGCAGTCCTTGGCGGCCTTAGCCAACACAGCTCCCATAAGCCGCAAGCGGCCCGGATCGGTGTATCCAAGGGTATCGTCCAAAATGAGCGGCATGCCGCCATTCTGAGAGACAATGATCGAGCAAGCTATTCGGAAGATTAGAGAAAGCTGTTCGCGAGTGCCGCCGCTCAACGAGTCGAACGGTACGGTTATATTCCGCAACGTTCGACTTGTAATCCGCAATTCCTCACTGATATCCACTTGGAAGGATCCATCGAACACCAGACGGCCGAGTTGTTCAATTTTCTCCTTCAGCGGAGCCACATACGCTCGCCGAGCCTTATCCCGTTCCTCCCGAATTGTCTCAAAAAGGCATTTGGCAGAAGACGCCCGCCGATTGCAGGATGAAGTCTCCGCCATCAGACGTTCGCAAGCAGCCTGCGCCGCGCCCCGTTTCTCGTAGAGTCCATCCTCACCGTGGATTTTCAGTCGTGTCTGAACTTCGATTAGTTCATTTTGAGCGGCATTCCGGCGATTTTGGGTAGTTTGCAGGGATCCTTTGGCTGTTTCCGACAAGGTTTTCACCCTTTCGGGATTTTTCGCCCCGAGCGCCGTCTCGGCGGATTGAACCCTGGCATACTCGGAAGCCACGATCTGGACTGCCTGCGCCAGAGCTTTTTCCAAATCATCATCGGAAATATTCTCGCGTGCCTGCTCAAGGTCTGCGCGAATCTGGTTAAGTTGCTTGGACGAGAGATCAAATGACGCTCGCGCATGGTGGTGCTTTGTATTGAGTCCATTCCACACACCGCTTGCCACCTCCAGCGTTTGGTGAGCCAATTCCCATGCACCGACTGCCTGTCGCCGTATCGACTCTCTGTTTTTCCATTCCCGTTCTGCCGATTCCAAATCGGGACATATCACAGGCTCATTTACACGATTTCTGATGTAGGCTGGGACGCCTTGTTGCAGAGCCAACAGCATCTCGTCCAGTTTTTGGTACGCCAGATCCCGGAGATTCTCCTTTTCAACCTGTGCTTTACCTGCGGCAATTCGCTCGGCAGTGTTGCGGTCATCGTAGGCCTGCCTGGCCTCGCGAGGACCGGCTACACCAGCTTGTTTACACAGGCGGTCCAACCCAACCTGCGCATCCTCAACCTTTTTCTGGAGCTTTGCAAAGCTGGCACCTGCGACCACTTCAATATCCAATGTTTTTGGGATGCTGACCCGCAGGCTGCTGGTGACCGTTAAAGATCGTTTCTCTCCTTTCGTCAAGGTATTGTCTGTGCCATCAATTACCAGACAACCATCGACCAAACTCTGAAGGTAAACTTGCGGTGCTCCGGTATCCAGTTTTGCCTTAGCGGCAAGCAGTTCCCTTTCGGCTTCTTCTATCAACTGTTGAACCGGCGCGGTCACCTTATTTCGCCGAAGCAGTTCCTCGGCCTGCGCAGCGTTCGTTCTGGCCAGGTCGATACGCGCCTTGCGTTCACCGATTTGTTCAAGCTGTAATTTATTATTGTAATAGTCGAAATCCGCTCGCCGGAGTTCCGCATTGCTGTCCGCCAACTTCCTTTTCTGATCAGCTTCATTGAAAGCACCTTGTGCATTCTTGACTTCACGATCAGCCTGGTCCAAAGCTGGAACTGACATAGCGTTTTCGGCATTGATCTTCTTGTATTCCTGATCGACTGCGGCAACCCTCGTGATCAGCGCCTGGCGAGAGTCGCGGTCTCGGTGTGCCGCTTCCTCGGATTGGTGGGCCGACTGCAACTTCAAACGCGACGTCGAGAGCACACTCTCCAAATCTCTGATCTCGGCAAGTGAGGCCGTATAGGCAATGATCTCTTGGGTCAGCCTATCGTCCTGTTCCTTCAATTGTGCTAATTCTTGCTGGAGAGAGGCTACACGTTCGGTATCATCGTCAAGGTTACGGATTGCCTGCTCGATATTGGAGACTTCTTCTTCGGCGCGAGTCAATGCAATGCGGGCATCAGTTAGCTCTTTCCGCTCTGTGCCGCGCTCGGTGTAATAACGGAGATATTCCTCTCGCACCTTGTTGAATAGGCCCTCTTCGCCAGGATCGGTGGGACGGCCTCCAGCCGCCTGATCCAACGCGGCGGAAAGTGAGGTCTGCTTGCCTAACTCGGGCTGGTGAATGGCGTCGCCTTGCTGAATGTTCAGTGCCTTCCAGAGGACAACGTCGAGCGTTTCGCGGAGGATGGCCTCGGCGTGTTCGTGTGCTTCACGGCCCGTGAGGTTTTCGGGCTTGGGGTTGCTGATAGTGAGTTTGGTTTCTGGTCGTTTGAGAAAGCGCTTCATGTAAGTGAACGTATAGGGACCACTTTCTGCATGCAGTTCTATCTCCGGCCCTTCGTCCCTGTGAACCGGCTTGATGGCTTCGATATTTCGAGCCTTACTGGAATCTAAATATTCAAATAAAAGCCCTATAGCTTCGCCAAGACTGGTTTTCCCAGCTTCATTCGGCCCTTGCACGAGCGTAATCCCGGCGGGACCGAACTTTACATCGGCTGCGCCAATGCCCCTGTAATTGGCAACTCGAAGACGAATGAATTTCATACCGCCTCCCGCGCCAACCGCAACAGAAGCATCAAAGCTTCGCGGGCTTCTGTACCTGCGGTTCCACCGTCCACGATTTTGTTGCGTAGTCGTTGCACCGTTGCATCGGCAAAACCCGAAAATCCGAGATTCGTAAAATCTGTATCGTCCGGTACGAGGAGAAGTTCGTCATCCCGAACATCGAAAGCCCCAAATACATCTTGTGCGGCAGTAAGATGATTTTGAAGTGTGCCGCTCAACGTCAGAGAAAGTGAGCCAACGAGGTTCAGTCGAATGACCGTACGGGCCTTATCCTTCATGGTCTCCAGTGTTTGTCTTAACGCTTCCACATCATCTGCGGAGTTGATATCCACCCGTTCGTGCTCAAGGAATAGCCACTGGCCAACCTGAATAGGCTTGGTGTTCACACTACTTTCACCCAGTTCCACGATGAGGCCGTATCCGGATTGTGTTTCGCGAAAATCCGTCATTTCAGGCGTACCGGAGTACCAGATACGCTCGGTCTTACCGACCTTAGTCCAAGAATGTCGGTCGCCAAGCGCCACGAAGTCTACCTTCCTTTCGTCGAGAGCGAGTTCGAGTGCTGAAACTGAAATAACCCCGGTGGACTCCCGGTCTGGCGCAAGCGTATCGACGGCGCCATGCCCCATACAAATACGGATATTTTCGGTTGCAGGCTCAAGGGCATTGATCGCATCCTCAATGGGATTTGTGACTGGACGTTTCGATAGCCATGGAGCACCTACCAATTCAACACCTTCTGCGATCTTGATGGGCGCGGCGGTCTCAACCACCCGCACATGCGAAGGCTTCTGCTCAATGAAGGTACTCGAATGGTATACAGAAGCGGCGTTCAAAGGGTCATGGTTGCCCGGAAGAATGAACACGGGGATTGACACATCCCTGAGTGCGTCCAGAGCGCGGGCGACGGTCTTCCGGTCGACCTGGTTCGACTCAAATAAGTCACCACACACCAGCATGAACCGGCATTCGTTTTCCTTGGCGATCTGGCCCATGGAGCGAATCGCATCAAACCTTGATTGACTGTAGCGTTCTTGCGCACCCTCTGAAAAAAAGTGGCGGGTCATCCCCAATTGCCAGTCGCTGGTATGCAGGAATCGAATCATTGCAGTTTCTCCGAATCACTGTTGGTCGCTGGATGTATCGCGATAGGTGTAAGTTGCGGCTAATCCCTGAAGCGTCTTGTTATCCAAAATAACGTCGTGCGGAATAAGCAGATAGGACCAAGGCTTGCCGCCATGTTGCTTTTCGTGGGCTGTGGCGTTGGCGCACCATTCCGTTGCGGCAGCGGCCTTGGCTACCACATCCACTGCTGTTAGCTCGTTAGCGGCTTTGGGTTCGCAGAGGAACTTCGCCGTTCTGGTCTCGACCACGAAATCAGGTTCGTAGGACGCCTCGCCTGTGTAGTGAATCTGGAAGTCGCCTTTAGCCGGTTTGAACCACTTGATTACTTCCTTGTCATTTTCCAGGATCACAGCAAAACGCCGCTCTGAATCCGAATCGAATTTCTGCACACGGTAAAGACACCTGCCAAACCCGGCAAATAGCATCTTGGGAATATCCTGTTTGTTTGAGACCATGGCGCGGAAGTCGCACTCGGTTGCGCCCGCAGGAGCCGAGTAATTATTGGGCCGTAGGGTTGTGAACCCCTTGCTTACATAGGCTTTATAAGTGGTAGCTTTTTCCACAAAATGATCCTGCATCTGGGCATGTATCAGGTTCACCAGTGATTGCTGGTGGTACTGAAGCACATTGAGCACCTCATCCTCATTCTTCAGGTAGGACCGCAAATGCGCCACGACCTGCCCCGCCAGTTTATACAACAGTTCCGCGTGGTCGTCATAGCACACATCGTTAAAATCAATGAGACCACGCACAAGGTAGTCTTCGAGTTTTTCTTCGGGCACGATGCCGGTGCCGCTCATGAGCCTATGCTGCTCCCGATTGTGCAATTCCTGAATGAGAATCTCATTGTCCACCGGCTGGAGCCGCACACCTGACAAGTCGAGGTTGAACTCCCGGAAGCCGCGCGTCACCTCGCCCACTGGTTGGACGGTGATGCGCGGAATATCAATAGACAGCTCGTTACGCAAGGCGATGGTCTTGGCCACCACATCCACCAGATTCACCGAATCTACAATACCATCCAGTTCCTGTTGCGACGGAGTAATGGCATTCCGCACTTTCTCAACGATCTGCTGTTGGATTTCCGGCGTCGCGAGGTCGACGGAACGCGGTAGATACTCAAAATGCCGGTGAATGATTTCGAGGGTGGCCTTGGCCGCTTCCTGTTCTTTCGGTTTTTCGAAGAGCAGTTTCTGTTGTTCTCCCTTGTATTCACCGCCGCCCTCCTCAATGGACCGTGGTTGAATGCGCTGCATAATTTCGGGTTCTGCTATCACCACCTTGGATCGCTCGTCATTTACATAGATTACCTTCAAGCCACCCCGAATCACCGAGTCCGGGCTGTTGGCGTAATCTACAATCTCCTGGAACCGATCGTGCGATACGATGGTCAAGCGATCCACCGCGCCGACACCTGTCCGACGACCATAGGGCAGGCGCAGACCGCGCCCGATGGACTGCTCCACCAGCGTTTGCGAGTTCGCGGCGCGCAGCGGGACGATGGTGTAGAGATTGGTGACATCCCAGCCTTCTTTGAGCATATTGACATGAATAACGATTTCCGTCGGGTTTTCCGGCCGCTCCACATTGATAAGCTGTTCAATGGTCTCATCGCGTTCCTCGCCGCTCTGCTTTGAGTGAACCTGGATGACCTTACCCTTGTATCGCCCCTCAAAAAACGCCTCATCTTCAACGAACTTCGCAAGGGCGTCGGCGTGGTCGGTATCCCTGGCAATAATTAGCATGAACGGCTTTACGATCGGCTTGCCGTTCTCGCGGGCGTATACTTCCAGTTCGACCTTGGTATTCTCGTGGATGCGCACGCCGTCTTCCAGTTTTAGCCGCTCCAGGCTGGCCGCATCATAATTCTTCGGATTGAAGTTTTCGCGCGTCGCCACGGCGGGTTCTTTGACAAATCCGTCCGTCATGGCGCTGGATAGCGGGTAGGCATAGATGACGTTCTGGAATGCCTGCTTGCCGCTGCCGCGTTCCACCTGGGGTGTGGCAGTAAGCTCAAGGCCGAGAATGGGCTTTAATTCGCTGATCGCCTTCATGGCCGCCGAGGCTCTGTAGCGGTGGGATTCGTCCATGAGCAGCACGAGGTCGTCGAGCTTTGAGAGATAATCGAAGTAACTCTCCCCGATATATTCCTGAAGCCGGCGGAATCGTGGAACATTGGTCTTCTCAGCGCCTTTGGGCGTCTCCGTGCTGGTAATCTTCGATATGTTGAAGATGTTGATGTGAACATTCGACTCGAAGAGACGCCCACCGCGGACGCCGCGACCGCTCTCGTAGTTATCGCCGGTGATGATTTCCGGCGGCTCGATAGCAAATTCTGAAATGCCTTGGAAGACATACTTTGGCGTGCCCGGTGTAAGATCCATAATTAATTTATTATAAATGGTCAAATTTGGCGAGAGGACGAAGAAATGACGGATGCCTTCCGCCCTGTACAGGTAGGCGATGAAGGCTCCCATGAGGCGGGTCTTGCCCACGCCGGTCGCCAAAGCGAAACAGAGTGATGGAAAATCCCGCTCGAAGTCCGTGACCGTCGCATACTCGGTCTGAATAGCCTTCAAGGATCGGACGGGATCGGCTCCTTTTTCCAGCGAGATGATTTCACATACCCGCGCGAGAATTTCCAGCGATTCTCGCTGCGGGGGCCGCAAGCTCAGGCGATTGGCAATTCCATTGATGTGTGGGTTCATTGTGGGCCTTCCCTTCCTTCGGAAAACTCGAAGAGGGATGGTGTCTGCACGCTGGCTCGCCGTTCCGCCTTGGATCGTGGCTTCATGGTGTGGGATGACGGCTCCCGGGCTTCCTCCGAATAGGGTGTTTTCATCGGCAGATTCTTTATCTCCAGACTATAGTCGTCATGGCCCCATTCGCATTTGGCCAGCACGGCCTTCGGAATTTTCTTCACGGTCAGGTTCGGAAACCCCTCAAGGCTTTTGGCGCGGAACGCACCGCACATGACCAACAGTGAACGACCTTCTCCCACCTCATCGGAAAGTTTCTGCAACTGTTCGCGGGCGAGTGTTTGTGTGGTCACAAAGATGAAGTCGGTCTCGGTGGAGTGCCCTTGCTGCCAGTATACCGTGTCACTGGGTGCGTAAATAAAACCCTCCAGCTTGCAGATAGCCTCGGCGAGCATGGCCGAATTGAATTCTTTGCTGATAACCAGATTACCGAATCGGTCTTTTTCCAACAGCGACGGCCCGACGCGGTAATAGCGGAAGCCGCCGCCACCCTGCCAGCCGACAGATTCGGTAATGCCGCCGGGGTCGGTGCCATCAATAACTTTTGTCAGCCGTGGAATAATGTGGGTGTGGCAATGCTCGCCAAGCTCCACCATGATCCACTTGCGGCCCATTTTGTGTGCGACCGCACCAGTGGTGCCGGAGCCGGCGAAGGAATCGAGAACCCAATCGCCGGGGTTTGTGGCGAGGGTGAGTATGCGGTGGATCAGCCGCTCGGGCTTGGGTGTGTCAAAAACCTCGGTGGCACCAAACATTGCAATCCCTTCTTTTTTGGCCTCGTCGGTATGCCCTACCTCATCGTGGGGCCACCAGTTATGTGGGGTCATTCCATCGCGGACTTCCGACAAGAACAGTTTTAAGGCCGGCACGGAGTTCTTTCCCTCGCGCCCCCACCATAGCCGGTTTTCTTCGACGTGTGTCCGGTGGGCGTCTGGCTCGTATTTCCACGCCTTCTTTGTGTTGTTTATCACCTCTCCGGTATTTGGATTCACGATTGGGTAGCAGAGATTCCGGCGTTGTTCTGGGGTTGCCTGATTAAGGTAGTCAACGGCCTTCCATGGTCCTCTTGGGTCGTTGTCGGGATTGGCGTAACGGTCTATCGACTCTCGGCTCCTTGGAAGCAGGTTGTTTTGAAATGCCTCGCTCTTTGAATACACAAGAATGTAGTCACAGATCGTCGCGATGCCCTGAAAATTATTGCTGACGCTATATTTCCTTTGCCATGTCACGCAGGCTCTGAAGTTTGCACGCTGGAAAACCTCGTCCATCACCACCCGCAGGTAGGCCTGCTCGTTATCATCAATGCTGATCCAGATCGACCCATCCGGCGAAAGCAGTTGCCGCAATAATTCCAGCCGATCGCGCATCAGGGAAAGCCATAAGGAATGCTCAATGCCGTCATCGTAATGTGTAAAGGCCGAGCCGGTGTTGTACGGCGGATCAATGTAGATGCACTTGATTTTTCCGGTAAATTCCTGCTCCAGCGCCTTGAGCGCCAAAAGGTTGTCACCAAAAATCAGGCGGTTATCGAAGAAGTCCTCACGAGGCGCGGAGGCCGCAGAGGTTGGGGATTGTTTTCCAGCGTTCTCCGCGTTCTCGCCTCCGCGCGACCCAACCGTCCGGAATCCCGCGTGGTAGCTTTTCGCCGGGTCTTCAATAAGAATCCGCGGCTCCAATTTTGGCCGGATGTCCTTTCCGATCCAAGTAAGTTCAAGTTTTTGTTTGCCGTTGGCCATGCGATGTATTGTAAGCGATCAGCTTTCAGCGGTCAGCTCTCGGGGAATCTCACGCGGAGGCACCCCGATGTGTCGGGATAAACTCCGCTCGCGGAGATATTTGACAGCGGGATTTATTCATGGAACTCTGGATACAGCTTTCGGAAGGTGGTCAGATTGGTGCGGTGGTCAATGGTTGGGAAATCGGGCGATGGGGAGAATAGCCTTGGTGGAAAACCGCTTGCCTCGGCGCGGAAGAAAGCGGCTTGGATTTGCCAACCGTTAGCCATGGCAACCGCAAGCGTATCCAGCGGAATGTTTCTGGAGGAAGTCGCGCCGGGGATCCCGGATAACATAAAGCAATCGGATGATAATGGAAATACAATTATCCCCTCTGCAAAATTTTCCGGCGTGAAGGGCAACAATGTAGACCTCGCCGTCAATATTGCCGGACAATCTGATGTCACGAGTGTACCAGCCGACACCGGAAATTTGTATACCCGCCACCAGCGTTTGTGCAAAAGTGGCAACAACTTCTCAATGGCAGGGGGCAGGTCTCGCGGAAGCAGATCCGCCCGGCCACTCGTTTTGGCCCCGAAATCTTGTGCCTGTAGTCGAAACGCGGGAAGCCGGGCAATAGTCAATGCCACAAACACGACGAGCCACGCACGCGATTCCAAGGATTCAGGAAGTTTTCCAGATCCGACAGTTTTGCCAAGGACTGGCGTAATCATTCCTTCGATATCGGCGAAGTATCTTTCGACACTCATCGGATCGGTGAGGCTCTCATCGCGATTGAAATCCTTTATCAAGGGTTCGGCGCTTGGGGTTGAGCGGCGAATTATTTGTTTCCGTACGTCGAAAACATGGAATGGTCCGTCCTTCATCCCCGTGGCGGTGAAGTGCTTGAGATAAAATCGTCCAACGATGTGGTGTCTATGTGGTTCGCTCATTACTCTTTTCCTTTGGTTGTCCGAGTCAATTCCAATTTTCCCGCACGCACTGTGCCGGTGTCGCAGGCGTCCTGTCCGCTTGGGATGCAGGCAAGATGCCGGCGTTACAGGGTTGTTTCCGGTTGCGCTGACCTGGGTTGTGCTGCAGCGATAAGTTGGTCGGCCAGCAGGTAGCCGTCGTGGGAGATACCCCAGACGTTTCCATGGGCATGCTCGACAAGGCCGCTTTGTATCAATTGCTCGAATGCCCGTCGATATGTGGCTTGCTTCCGTGGGCCAGTTTGGTCGCTCGGAAACTGTATCGGGCCGCATTGTAATACCCACCCGCCATCATATTGCACAGGCAGCAGGGGTTGATCCTGTTTCGCGGCAGCCAGGAGTATTTCAACTGCCTCGGGCATGAGCCGCCGCCCCGGTGCTGTGGGCTGCACGAGCGATGGAAGGGTAGCGCTGGGCTGATGAAAACCTTGACGTATTGCGTGTTTTTTCTGTGCTCCAAGTCTCTGAATCTGTTGCGCTGCGCCCATGGAATCCTAAATCCACTCCCGCGCCCCCACATATGGGCCTGTGAAAGTTTCTGCCATGCCTCTGGGGTCCAAATCTTCAACTTCTTGGCGCAGTAGCGCTCTTATCGCCCTCACTGCCTCCCTATAGCAAACCAATGAACGGTTCAGATCTGCTGAACAATGTTCTTTGACAATTAAATAACATGCCCGCATCATTGGCTCCGCCTCAGCCATGAGGATCGCTATGTACCCGGCAGAATGTCGACGCCCGCGCCAACTCCGCACGCTCTCCTGCTCAACTGCTCTGGCGGCAGCCGCCGCCCCCCATAAAACAACTTGGCCATCTTGGCCACCTTGAACACAGCCCGCTGCCATCAAGGCTCTTATCAATTTTCCTAACTTGGCCACCTTGCCCCCTAACTTGGCCATCTTGGCCACCTTGCCGCCCGCTGAAAACTGATTGCTCAACGCGGTAAGCCGGCGGCCACAGCCGCCCAAAAACATCTTGGGCATCTAGGGCAAGTTGCCTCGCTGAACACCGCAAGCGTCCCAAAGGCTGAATGCCAAATACTAAATGTTGGCGGCTTCGTCGCCCCCAAAAACAACCTGGCAATCTTGGCACATTTGAACCAAACCCGCTGACACCAAGCCTTTTCTCAACTTTCCGAACTTGGCGTCCTTGGACCTTGTTTCGGTCGCGCAACACAAATGGCATGAACGCGGCATCGGGGCTTTCATCAGCCCAGGGTAGCGCTGGGCATCGCTTTTAGCGTCGCCTCGAAAACATCGGGCGGCTCGCTGTTCTCCACCAGCCGCCCGTCGCGTACAGCGGCAATGGTGTTGTCTCGATGCTGCTTAAGCTCGGTCAACGTGAAGTTGCGGGTCATATTTGTTTTCGTGTGGACGCTGCTATGGCATGTGACGCACAGAGCGATAAGGTTGTCTGGATTGTCGGTTCCACCTTCCTCGCGCGGCTGAATGTGATGTACCTGAAGGTGCAGGGGCTTAAATCGCCTGCAAATGCAGCAGCGCCGGCCACAATCTGCGAGAAGATTGTCAGCATGGTTTTGCGGAATTGTCATGTGTTCCCTCCATTTGATTGCCAGCCGGATGCCATCCCATGGGAACGGTCACTACGGCGGGGTCGCCTTCACTGAGGATACTCAAGGACACCAAATCTTGTGGCCCCGGATGCGGGCCGAACTTGTACCGCATCGTCGGAAGCGCGTGACTACCCAGCCACTGGCGAAGAAGGTTCGTTAAGGCGTCAGACAATCTCCACTCGGTCGGCAATTGTCTTGGCGACGCAGGCGGGACAGCTTTGATCGGCTGGGTCAGGAACGGGAAGCATTTTGAGATAGCGGGAATAGCGGTGGTCGAAAAATGCTGTGGATTCACAGTGTTAACGGTCAGATGGGCGTCTTGCGCGAACCGGCCAGCGTGGTTTAGACAAGCAATTTGGTGCCAGAGGATTTCATCGGCCATCCGCACTTGTATCCCCTCCTCAATAGCACGGGCCAGTTCTTCGCCAGATTTTTCGAGATAAGCATCGCCTGAGAGGATTTCGCCCATCTCGTATCGCACCACCTTGCGGCGGTCGCCCTCGCCAACGCGGGTTACCATCTTCTCGTAGTCGTTGAGCCTGAATTCTACGAGCGCCGCCACCAATCGGCGATGGCATTCCGTGCGTGAGCGTCGCCTTGCCACGGTAAAGCGGGCGCGAAGCCGGTCCCACCAGGGTAGCGGGTCTATTTTTACGTCAAGCATGCTGCAAACTCCATGGGACTGCGCTTCGGTAAGCGCCATGTCGTGGCCGCCCTCGGCCAAACGAAGAAATATTGTACGCGATGAGATATCCGAACACCGGCGCTGCCACTGCGTTCTGTCTACACATGGCGATCACTGCGGTTTGTTCCACGGCCCCAAACCTCAACCGCTCCAGCGTGGTAAGGAGCGGCGTTTTTATCGGCCTCTTATAAATCGGATTATTATTTCTTATGTTTTTCGATCAACTTAGCCGATTATATCCGATATACTATCAATTATCGGCACGGGTGGGCCTAAACTTTAATTGGCCTTGGAATTTTCGGGAGTGGCGAGCCCCGTTCCGGCGCGCCGGAATGGCTTTTTGGGTTGGGGAATGTGCGGGCGTGTTGGCTGGTGGGATTTACGCGAAAAATTTGTTTGGCCGGGGCGTGGCGATTCGGCGGCGGGTGTTATGAAGCACTGCCAGGCTGCCCGGTAATTTTGCGGCCATGTTCCGCAAGCCGATATTTTTGCAACCGGCTGTTGGGTTTGTCGGGCAGCGTGTACTCAATAAGCCCCTGCGCCAGGAGTTTTCGCACGACCGCGTGCAATTGACCATCAACTTTCTGCTTGCCAACGGCTTGTGCGATTCGGGCCTTGGAAGTGGGACCCAACCAAAGCGCCGTAAGTATCCGAGTTGAAAGGTCGTGGCTCGACCCTACCTCCAACCCTACCTTTGACTCTACCCTTGACTCTACCCTTCGGCCCGGAGCTACCATCTGTGCCTTGAACGTAACGATTAAAAATCCATGGCGATCCTCGAACACCGGCGTTGCCACTGCGCTCTGTTTACACATGGCGATCACCCGGTTTGTTCCACGGCCCCAAACCTCGACCGCCCCAGTCCGGTGGAAAGCCCCAGCGATAAGCGGGTTAGTAGGCTTTGAATCGTGCCGCCCGGAAAGCTGTTCCACTGTGACCCCCGTCGGAAGGCTTCCACAACTTCGTATTTCGATCCGATCGTCAAACACAGCAATGGCAACATAGCCCGAATAGTTGGAATAATCGCGGTGCATCACCGCATTGAGAAGTATCTCCCGCAGAGCGCCAAGGGGAACCGGAAAACGGTCTTCCCGGAAAATTTTCCCCACCGGGAATCGCGCCCCCAGCGGCATAGTACGTTCAAGAAATGCCATGCCTTCACGCACCATTGTGAAGGCGTTCATATATTCCTGCCGGTTATCCACGATCTCGCCGGTCACTTCCGTGCCCCGGAAGCGCCCCATTTTCAGCAAGCACTGTGGGTAATTGGGAAGGAATCGCTTCCCATAAAGCATCAGTGCGGCCTGTGTGAGAACGCCGTCAATTCGCAGTCCTAATCGGTCAAGTATTTCGCCAATATCAGTACCCGTATCCGGCGAAATACGATTCTGCTGGATAGCAAGTTCGCGCGTTCGCAGGATTTCCTTGCGGTCCAAGTCCTTGAGCGTCAGCCCATCCGCCGGGAGGTTTTCCCAACGGTGCTTGGCGTGGCCGCGTTCGACAAGTAAACGCTCATATTTTGCCTGCGGCATCCGGCGCGTCGTGCTGCCGACCCGTTCATAAGCGCGGCCCTCGTAGACGAAGGGCCGCATGTCGCCTCCACCTTTGACGGCCACGGCGATGGCATCGCGGTCGGGGCTGACTTTGATGCGTTGAATGGAAACGTGGGCGGGGGGTTCAAAGCGGTCGCAAGCCTGCGCAATGTCACGAAGCGTGTGGTCGGCAACTTCCTGCCCTTCAATTCTTCCGTCGGGCCGAATACCAAACAACAGTGTGCCACCGGAACCGTTCTGGAAGGCACATAACGTCTGCATGGCCTCCTTCAATTCGCCTGTTGAACGTTTGAACTCAAGGGCTTCACCCTCGCCCTGTGCCAGAAGAGCGGATAGTTCCTGAGTGCTTTTTATCATGCCACGGTTCATACCAAACTCCACCGAAGGACAAATACTTGTTGTATTGAGTGGCTTTTCTGCAATTGCTTTTCCATATCGGCGATGAGGGTATCGCGGTTGGCGTCGATGGCGTCCTGGGATTGGAAAAAGTCGTGGCGTTTTTTCTTGCGGGCTTCTTCCAGTTCGCGGATGGCTTTCTGGGCGTCGAGTTTTTCCGCCAGTGACCGTGCCAGCGCTGCCGCCCGGCGGCGTTCGCTGATTTGGCGATCCAATTCTTTTATCGCCCGTTCCAGTCCCAGCTTCAAATCATCGGCCCAGTGATCCAGCTTCAGCGATTCTTCATCAAATGCCCGCGTGTTGCGATCTTCAATGAGTTTGATAAATCGCCGAATTTCCGATTCTCTGGCATTGGCCGGCGGCGGGGTGCCCTCGGCAGAACCCGCTATCGTGGCCGGTAGTTCCAATATTCTGCGGCAAATTTCCTCATCCAGTATTTCACCAGTATCGGCGGTCCCCACCAATACCAGAAATTCGTCCGTGCTCATGGATTGCACGGTTAGCTTGGAAAGTTCCAGCCAGCCGTGTTTGCCAATCAATGGCTCTACAGCGCTGGCGATACCGAGCTTGCGGTCATAATGAAATTCCAAATGCCGCGGCGGCAGTTGACGATTCATGGCCGTATGGATCAGTTGTTGGGCCAGCGGATGATCCTGCCGAAAAAATATGTCACCGAGTTCCTCGGCTTTTTTCCAATCAAGATTATAGCGGCCATAGAGCATGGCCTCCGGAGTTCCGGCGGCGGATTGCCCGTGGTATGTGAAGCGCGGGGCGGAATCTTCAAACACGGCGTGGGTTTGCAGTTCGACCTTCGCCAGTGAAAGCAGCCAGCGCTGGCGCTGGTCGAGGGTTTCCGCGGCTTGATCCCGGTGCACGCGCAGACGGGCGCTGACCTGATCATCGACATTTTCCAGCAGCAGTTGCCGCGTTTGGGCCATGCGGGTTTGGATACGTTCATCAAGTTCGCGGCGCATTTGATCAAAGGCAGTGGCGATTTCCGCCGGGGTGCGGCAGGTCTGATAGATCTGGGCGATGCGGCCTTGCACATCCACGCCGGACTCAACGGCACCGAGAATTTCATCGGTGGTTCCGAACACGCCGTCAAAAAGCTTGAACTTTTCACTTAACAGTTCAAATACGCGCTGGTCGGCTTCATTGGTGCGGTTGATAAAGTTGAGCACCACAACATCATGCTTCTGGCCATAACGGTGGCACCGGCCTATACGCTGTTCAACCCTTTGCGGGTTCCACGGCAGGTCGTAATTGACCACCAGTGAGCAGAATTGGAGATTGACGCCTTCGGCGGCGGCTTCGGTGGCGATGAGAATGGAGGCGTGGTCGCGGAAGTGTTCCACAATGGCGGCCTTGATATCGACGCTGCGCGAGCCGGTGGTGGTCTGATCGTCCTTATGGCGTTGGAGCCACTGCTGGTAAATGGCGTGCGAGTTAGGATCAGAGTTGGAACTGTTAATTAGTGCAATCTGGTCGGCGTAGCCGTTGGCGGAAAGCAGATCGAACAAGTAGGCCTGGGTGCGGCGCGATTCGGTGAATATCACGGCCTTGCGCTGCGCGCCCAGTGCCGCGATACGGTCAAATGCGGTGGCCAGTGCGGGGATCAACTGCTGGCCCTTGGCGTTGGCCGGAATTTCAGATGCCTGCCGGGCGTAGGATCGCAATTCCGCAAGCTCAGCGTGCAGGCGTTCCAGCGGTGGCGGCTGATCCGGCGGCGTTTGGGCAGATTCCGCAGTATCCGGTTCCAGCATTTCATCCTGGAATTCCTCAATGCCGTCCAGATCGTCGTCGCCGAGCAGTTCGGGATGGGCGGAAAAATTTTCCAGGCGTTCGGCGAGCCGGGAAAGGGTATGGCCAATGGCGAAGGTGGACGATGAGAGCAGCTTACGGAGCACCAGGGTGATAAGCGCCCGCTGGCTGGCGGGCAGCGCGAAAAGTTGGTCGCGTTGCAGGTAGGTGGAAATGCTGTCATAAAGCGCCTGTTCCGGCGGCGTGGGGTGGAAATCCCAAGTCAAGGAGATGCGGCGGGTGAATGGAATATATTCCACCACCTGTTTGCGCAAGGTGCGGATGCAGATCGGTGCCATTCGGTCCCGCAGGCGATTTCCACGGTCGGGATCCAGTTTGCCGTTGGTGAACTGGTCACGGAAAGATTCAATGTCGCCGAAGACATGTTCATCAATGACGCTTACCAGCCCGTAGAGTTCATTGAGCGTGTTTTGCAGCGGGGTGGCGGTCAGAAGAAGTTTGAAGGCGCTTTGTACGCCGGCGGCCACGTCCCGGGCGGTTTTACTGCCGGTTTTGTAAACATTACGCAGGCGGTGGGCTTCATCAATAACGGCGATGTCCCAGGGTACTGCGCGGATGCGGTCTTTATTGGCCGCCGCAAAATGGTAGGAGCAGATGATAATTTCGTTGGGAGAATCAAATGGGTTGGCCGCCGGGTTATCCATTTTGCGAACCGTTGCACCATCCAGAATCTTGCAGGGAAGGAAAAATTTGGCCAGGAGTTCCTGCTGCCATTGTTTGCGGAGCATCGCGGGAACGATAAGGAGGATTTTCCGCTTCTTTTCCGCCCAGCGCTGGGCGATGACGATACCGGCTTCGATGGTTTTTCCTAAGCCCACTTCGTCGGCAAGAATAACGCCCCGGGACAGCGGCGAGCGCAGGGCGAATAGTGCCGCGTCCACTTGATGGGGGTTGAGATCCACGCGCGCGTTGGCGATGGAGCGTGAGAGACCTTCCACGGTGCCGGATGATCCGGCAACGGTCAGGGCGTAGGCCCAGTACTTACTGTGAAATTGCGTCGTCATTTCGGGATGTTCCCTTTACGTTCCTTATGATTGCCGCCACCTTGTGTCACCCAAGCATCGACTTCCGAGAGCTTAAACCGGAACAGACGCCCTGCACGGTGGGCTGGAAATTTGCGATTCTCAATCCTCCGATAGATGGAATCCTTATTTACACCCAAATGGGCGGCAACTTTCTCCACGTCAACCCATGGTTCCTTGGTATTTTGCATTCGGTTTCAGCACTCCGCAAGACTTAATCGACGATGAGAACCAACAGAACCTTACGAAAATGTATAAAAATGTCAAACGCCGGACAAAAGCATCCCTGCCAACGGATGCAGAGCGTTGGTGTTGTCGTTCCTACGATCGTGTTTCACCCGGTTTGCTGTCGTGTCATCCAGATGACCAACTTACCTTTCCGAACGATAGAATAGTCCGTCTAAAGAATTGGTTTATTCAGCACGTACTTGTCTTCACTAAAGTCTGTGACCTGCAATATCTCCGATACCTCCCGGCCAGGTGCAGCAGAAAGTCTTTTAATGAATGCCACCAGATTGATGGCTGACGCGATGGATCGCTGCGGCACCGTCTGGGAAACCTCTCCAATTAAGTCTTCCAGCCGATACAAGGCATCGCTGGCACTGTTGGCGTGAATCGTCGCCACGCCGCCCGGATGGCCAGTATTCCAGGCTTTGAGCAGCGCCAGGGCTTCACCGCCCCGCACTTCACCGACCACAATTCGATCAGGCCGTAGTCGCAACGTCATACGCAACAGATCATTCATGGTCACCTTGGGTTCGGTATTTTTGGTTAGCAGTTCCACCCGATCCGGGGCTGAGCACTGAAGTTCACGGGTATCTTCAATGAGTACCACCCGCTGCATCTGGAACTCCGGTTCATGTAATATGGCATTGACCAGGGTGGTCTTACCCGAACCGGTGCCACCGGCGACGAGAATATTCTGGCGCTGGGCAATGGCATGGCGTATGCTTCTGGCACCATCCGCCGCCAGCACACCGGAGGCCACATAATCGTCGAGTGTAAAAATACGGGTTGGTCTTTTACGAATTGTGAAGGTGGGTCTATCGACCAGCGGCGGCAATAATCCCTGAAACCGTTCTCCCGTTGCCGGTAATACACCGGCGATGGCGGGTGATTCAGGATTGGCATTTTCCCCGGCATGGGCGGCCAATAGACGAATCACCGTTTCAGCGGAACTCGAATCAATAGCGCCCAGTCGCTGGCGGCCTTGGCCGATGATATCCACCCATAAACCACCATCGGGATTGGCCATGATCTCCACCACGTCGGGCCGCGCCAAGGCACCGGCAATGACAGGGCCCAAGGCGTGATTTAGGCTTTCGTTGTGACGCTGTTGAACAATATTGACCATATTTATTCTCCTTTTGGGTTAAAGTACTGGGATAACATTTCCGGTTGGCTTCCAAGCGTAGCAAATTCAATATTCCATCGGACTTCCGCTATGAATCCTCTGCTATGTTGTTGCGGGGCACGCCGTTTGGACCTGCCGGTGGTTCCAACTGATCCGGTTTCACAGCGTCCTGAAACAATCCGGGTTCGTCATACCCGACACTGATTCGGCGACCTGCGGGCTGATGGCAAACAATCGGCTCCTTGCCACCTCTGTCCACGTTTTCTTCTGGTGGCAATGCCGCTTCGTCGGGAGCCACCTTGCCATTAGGCGGTAGATCCAACATCTGCGGCGATGCGGATTCTGAAGGTACCGATTCGGCTTGAGTTGAGCCGTTGGATTCGGCCTGGATAGCCATCGGGACAGCCAATAGCTCCGGCACATCGCCCAGAATCGATTTGTTCTGGCGCAGATTACGGGCCAGAGTGTCCAGATACCGGTGGAATCGCGCCTTGCCGCTCAACAGCGACGCGGATCGTTCATGCTCCGGAACCTCCGGCGTATGGTTAAAATAAGCCCGGATGCCCAGGCCCACCATTTCCTTGAGTATCAGCAAGTCCAGATTCTGACGTTTTTCCAGTTTCTGTAGTTTGAAAAATACCCGTTCGACGGCCTGAAATATTTCCGCCTCGCGATCCGAGCGATAGGTCGCCAGCAGGGTTTGTGTCGCCGCTTCGGCCACAATCACACTGATGGCTGATCCGGTGGTGGATGCCTGGGATTTGGCGGTGTCATACGCCGACCGCATCAGCCGGATCGACAGTTTTATTTTGTCATCGTTTATCAATGGTATTCATCCTCCGTCGTGACCGCACCCTCGGAAGAGCGCGACTGGTTGTCAATAGGTTGAGATTGTCGTTTCGATTGCTGCTTGAAAGCTGGGGTGGCTTTGTCAGGCTCCGCCAGTGGCGTTCCCTCGACGCTGCTATGCACTGGGTGTTCTTGCCGATCAGTATCCGTGGCTATGCCGCCATCCGTACTGGCCATCGCTGAACTGTCAGTATCTTTGAGCCATGCAATCAATGGCTTGCCCGCTAAATCAAGACTCTTGCCCTGATCTGGCGGTGGAAGCAAACGACTGGTAAATCGTGGATCCGCGTAGTAACGCAGTTTGGAACATTTAATCGGTTTACAGCCGGTAACAAATATCAGTTCCTGATCGGTGGGGAATTCTCTTATATCACCCGGTTGAAGCAAGGGTCTTACCTGTTCACTGTAACTCACGCCATGATGGCCGCCGGAGAACATTTTGGCCGGTTGGCTGTAACCAGCCCGGTATTCCACCACAGTTCCGGTCATCTGGCTGATCTTCTGCTGGGTGACCGGATCACTGGAGGCAAAGGTGGTCAGAATGTGGCAGTTGTCCAATATGGTGTTATGTGGACCGTACTGCTCAATAATGTCGTTGAAAGATTGGACAATCAGGTGCGCCTTGATGCCATAACCGGCCATCTGACGCAAGTTCAGAGAGAAGAAGTCCAATTTCCCCAGTGTGGGGAATTCATCGAGTAGTAATAGCAACCGGTGCTTCTTGGGCCGGTTATCCGCATCCGCATTGATGTGTTCCATTAATGTTCGACATACCTGGTTAATCAAGAGGCGAATCAGGGGCCGTAATCGGGCTGCATCCGATGGTGGGGGCTGGATATACAGACTCATGGGTCTTGTGCCGCAGACCAGATCGCTTAACTTGAAATCACTGGTACTGGTGTTCCGGCATACAATTGGATCGGCATAAAGGGTTAGGCAACTGGCGGTGGTGCCGCGCACACTGGCCTGGAATTTATCAGGTTGGGCCAAAAGTTCTTTGGCTACCAGTTGAATCTCTGGATGGGGTTCCCACACGCCGGTTCCGGGATTCCGGCGATGGGCTGCGGATGCCATGGCCTGACAGGTGGTCTGAAAGTCCAGCAATCTCTGCCGGACCACCGAGAGGTTTTTGCGATCAGGCGGTTCGGTATACAGAACATGGAGAATCAGGGCCACCAGTAATTGCGATGCCTGCTGATCCCAGATATCCAGTGTCTGCTTGGCTCCGGTGGGATTAATAAGCATCTCCACGACATTCTGGGTATCACGAATCTCGGCATCCCCGGGCCGAATCTCCAAGAGCGGATTGATCCGCACCGAATCCGTTCGGGTGGGATTGAAAAAGACGGTATGGGAAAACTTGGTGCGGAAGCCCGCGGTAATGTTCCAGAGTTCGTTTTTAACATCATAGACCAATACACTATCAGTCCAATTTAGAAGGGTTGGGACAACATGGCCCACGCCTTTGCCGGACCGGCTGGCACCGGATACCAGTTGATGTTCCGGGCCATTGTATGTCAGCAATTCCTTATCCAGTAATCCCACGACCGTACCGTGGCCGGAGAGTAAGCCGGCCCGACGGATGTGGCTACGCGTGGCCCAACGATCACGGCCAATCGTCGCAACCGTGGGTGGACCTTGCCGCCGGAAGATCATTAACAGAACCGTCGCCGGCAGCATGAATCCCAGGGCCACCAAGCCGGCTTGGTTGAATGGCCGGGGATGATCCTTCCCGTACCGCTGATACCAGCCAAACACATCCCAGGGCGGATAGAGCACCAAGCGGCCAATACGGATTCTCCAGCCCAACTTGGGATTATCGCCCAGCCGATAGGCGGCCCACTGGATGCCAACCAGTAGGCCCAGCAACATCGCCAATGAGTAAAATATTAAAATCCATTTGCGGCTCATTGGTGAACCTCCGGTTCCAGATTCTGGACGTGATCGAAGAGCGTGCGTTCAGGCAACTGACTATTGGATTCCAAGGCCAATTTACTGGATCGGTCCAGGCGAAGCGTTACCGTATTGCCCACACGGATCGAATTTAATGGGCGCGTCTGGTGGGTGACATAAACCTTCTGGGGCGTAGCAATCAATGCGATTGGTCCAGTATGAAGTTCCCGCAAGCCGGTGTATCGGCCCGTGATGGTCACCTCGCGTGGCAGCCGGATCGCGGGCCGTTTGAATTCTTTGGCGATGTCGGCCAGAACCTGCCGGAATTCCGCTGATCGAAGGTGGGCCATGGCCCCCGCTTTGAACACAATGGCTCTTTGATCCGGGCCGGCAAATTCGGCCAGTCCCTGACCCACCAGCCATTGCCGACGAAGTTCGTGCGCCTGGGAAAACTGGCCGTTCCATAAGGCTTGGGATGATTGGGCCGGTTGGCTCGGTTGGAATAATTGCCGGTCCAGCCACGTCAATGCCTGTGCCTTCACCTGCTGATCCAGACTGTACGCAGAGACAATACGCAAATCGGTCTGGCCGCGTCGCGCGGCGATGAATTTTTCAAAGACCGGGGCATCAATTCGGAACTGGTTTTCCGCCATCTGCTCCACACCTGCACCATTATGCCCGGCGACAAAGACCAATTTGGCCGTTGCCGACCGAATCCGGGCGACGGCCTGATCCGGTGTAACTTCCGGATGCTGCTTGGATAGAAAGGCGGCATGATCTGGGGCGGTATAAACACCTTCATGGCTCTGGGCGACGGCTGTTATCTCACGGGCGAGAACATTCCCCCGATAGGCTTTCCCCCCCAATTCGATCACGGCACCCGCTTGTGCCCGTCGGAAGCTGTCATCCTCCGGCACCTGGCTGTAATAGAGTCTGCCGACAACATCCCGAACCACCACAAACCGTCGGTCACTGATCTCATCAACACTCCCCTTGGCCACCAATGCGCCCAGAATGGGTTCGGCCAGCGCATCTCTGGCTCCCAGCCGCTCAACATATCCTGCCTGGCTGCCCAGTGTTGCGTAAAGAACCTTTATAATGTCATTGCGTTGCCCCAAGTCCCGGAGCTTGAATCCAAATTCGGGGTCTAACATCCACCATGTTCCTTTGCCCTTCTTTGCCAGGTCCATGGTCTGAAGGAACTGCAATCGGCCCAGTATGCGAGTCCGGTCATCGGCACCGAAGCCGATGCGTTTATCGGGGTGTAGATCAATCTTGCCAGCCTCCAGATGCCGTTCGATCATCCGGTCCAAGGCGGTGAACCGTTCAGCCTCAATGTGACTGTCCTGCTCCCGCCGGATGTCTTCCGCGCTGCGTGGCCCGAGTATTTCGGTGGCCACCTCTTCGGCCCGTCGGCGGATGCCGTAAGAGACATATTGCCGGGGGATAACCAAGTCCGTATTGTCTTGTTTGATTCCCCGACACAGGATGTGGGTATGCGGGTTATCCGTGTTGTAATGATTGACCGCCAGCCACTGTAATGAGGTTCCCAAATCCCGTTCGACCCGGGCCATGACGGTGCGAATATACTTGTTCGTATCCGGCAGGTCACCGGCATTTTCAGCCGAGACGATCAGGCGGAAATGATGCCGATCCTGCTCCCAGGCTTTGACAATCTGGCGGGCATCCAAGCCTTCCTGCGTGGCGTCATAGAAGACCCCATGCTTGCCATCCAGACTGGCGCTTTCCCGCCCTACATAGGACACATGCCGTAACACACTGCCATGGACTTTGCCGGGCCGATGACGGCTCACATGAACCTTCACCATCACCCGTTGCAAACGATCAAAGCCCGTACCCTGGCCAGTTCCACGACCGGCTTTGCGAGCCTTGGATGCGCCGGAACTTCGGCCTTTAAAGCCGGCAAGTCGGCGCGCCAACTGACTATTGATACTGGGCTCACGGGCATGGCCGGATCCAATGCGGCCAAGGCGATCGCGATCATACGGATCGGGTTGGATGGCCGATGGCGGGGCTGTCTGATCAGGCCTGCTGGAACGACGATTGGGCTTGCGGGACGTGCTCATGGTTCGATCTCCAAACTGAAAATAGTGACCAATATCCGCGGCATCCAATGGCATCTCGAAAAATCACTGGGATGCCACCTAAGCAACGGTAAAACAAGCAGATACAAAAATCTGGGTTCCAACTCCTTTATCCTGCCTTCCATTTTTAATTCGTTTCTCATGGCCATTTCTATTCCAACTCATTTACGTTTGTCATCAATAAAGTTATCTCAGTTGATTATACCTAACGAAATCCAAACGTCAAATCGGGGAGCGTGGTTTTGGTCATCCAGTGGGCCAGCCAGGGCGTTGAATCCGGGGGCAATTGCAGGGGCAAGGGCAGTTCAGAATGGGGTCGGCTGTGGAGCGGGCGGCGCGTTACGCCGACATGGCCATGAGGGTTGGAGCACACCGGAAACAAGGCACACCGGGGGCGGTGCCAGCCGATGAAAAGGGGGCGTAGCGGCCTGGCTCCGAGGGTGGCGGCGGGGCAACGGCTGGATGGCCTGACGGCGTGATCCGGCAATCATATCGGGCATGAGTTGGGCGTATCCGGCGGGCAATTTTTCGGCATCAAGGATGGGGGAGGCTTGGGCGGTAGTGTGCCTTCATGGTGGCTGGATGCGCTTGAGTTTCAGCGCTGGGTTGTGGCATCCTGCGATACCTTGGCCAAGGCGTTGGGACAGCTTGGGCCAGTCATTTCGGAAGCCCCTATTCCATGCCCATGGAACAGGGGCGATGTTCCTCTGAGGATGGTAACAATGGCCCGGCTGATTCCGCTTTTGGTGGGATCAGCCGGGCAAATTTTTTTGAAAACGAGGCGCTGCCGCCTGCCTTACACCTTGGCTTGTTCCCGGTTCAAGGCCGGGCTTCCGGTTAGCCCAACCTTCGCACTTTGCGTGGTTTTTGGGGCCAAAAAAATCTTTAAGTGGCCGTGGCGGTAGCGCCAGACGGTATTTTTCCTCAAAACCGTGCTGGTACAGACCTACTTTCGATGCCGGCTCTTTCTATTTTTTCCTCCTTTTGCGATATTGGTAAACATGTTAATCAGTGCTACTGGTCGCAGGAAGAACGGTAAAATTCACACATCTCATCGGATGATGGAGAAACGGGGTGTCACGGCGGACATGGTGCCGTTCATGGAGGTACAAAATCTCTGAGTTCCGCATGAGTTTATGGTACAGACTTTTGCCCCTGGTTGAGCGCCAGAGCCTTTTTTAGTGCCAAAGTGCGAAGGTTGGGTTAGGATTTGGGTTGGGAATCCGCCTCCTGAATCGGGTATGGTACTGTCTGGCCGGCCAAGGTTTGCAGGCTGAATCCTCGGGCATTGGATCGGCTGGGCCGGGCGATCACGGCCATAAATCCGTCGCCAAAGATGGATTCCCATTGTTGCATATCTACGCGGCATTCCCGGTTCAAGGGGCCAGCCCAAACGAGCCAGTTGGGTCCCGTATTGGCCATATAGACCACCAAGTGAAAAGACCGTAACCGGGCACCGGCAAACAAGGCTCGCTTGGCTTCATCGACCCGGATATAGGGAAGTGTTTCTCGCTTGAGCCAGTCTTCCACCTGCTGGCGGAATGGAATTTTGGATACCTTGTCGCCAGTGGATTCCGATGGGATCGGCGCGGCGGATGGGTCTGCCGCCCTGGCTGTATCGCCGTGGCCGGATAATGCTCCATCCGGCCTGCTGGCCGGTATGATCCGGTTCTCGTTGTCGGGTGTTGTCGGCATTGCGCCGACATCCTCGGCCATACCATGGCCGGGAATTTCCACCGCGGCGGTAGCAACAATCGGGCCGACATCCGGTGGGCGCATTGCGTCTCCCTGACGGGATATTGCCGCCGCCGGATCGGGGGAAGTCGCCTGTGGATCATCAACCTGTGTGTTCATTGGAATTGCCCGGGTATCCGGTTGATGGATCGGCAACGTGGCCGGTTCAACGGCCAGTTGATCCGTCGGCATTATCACCGGAGAATCCGCCTGTAAGTCATTGCGGCCAGCGGATTCCCACAATGGAAAATCCCCCGATTGAGTTGTTCGATAACGCCGGATCGGGTGTGATCGGTCATAGTTTCGCATAAATATCTCCTGCTTATTTGATAATGTTCTCAAATACCTTTACCTCGTAAGCTGGCGGGGGCTGGCATGTTCAGCCAAACCCCCGCCATGTTCACAAACCGCTTAACCAAGCCGTTAACCGGCCGCCAGCGTTAGCGCCCTCTGGTAGGCTTCCTGCTTGGCATGATGCGAGCTGCCAAACCAGATTGATTCCAGTTGATGGTCGGCCTTCTCAAGGGTATTGGTGCCCTTGAAGTTCCTCTGGTGGTCAAAGTATTGGCTTACCGCGTTGTAGGCCGCCCAAGCCGTGCCGGTAACACCCGGCAGGGTATTGGTGGCATTGGTAAAATTATCCTGAAACTGATGGAATATTTTTCGGCGGCGCATCTCCGCCCGTTTGCCCGTGGTCGGCGGTGCACTGGCATTGAAGTATCGTTCCAGTTCTCCACCGGTCATCTGCTTATCGAGCATGGTATGCAATTCGGCGTCGAATTGATCAAACCGGGCATGGATGATGCCCAGTTTCTCACGGGCTTCCGATACCCGTTCGGATAAGCTGGGGCGGTGGCGGATACTGATGCCTTCGCCCAGTCCATCACGTAAGGCCAAGTTGAGCGTATTCTGGCAAACTACCCGAATCGTGGTGGGAAACAGCCGTAAGGCCTTGGAG
>JAJZCT010000195.1 GCA_021828925.1 Planctomycetota bacterium | reverse complement strand
GGCACCATGCCGGAAAAGATTTTTATGGCTGGGCCGCCTTTTCTTTCAACACCACCACAGAACCGACAACCAATCTGGTGGATTTCAGTAATAAGATCCTTGGTTATGCCTTTGAAAGTTCGGCCAACACCCCCATTGCCGTTGGTGATACCGGAGGTGCGCCATTGGTCGCGGGTAGTGCCAACCCCGTGCCGGAACCGGCTTCATTGATGCTGATGGCCGCCGGGGCCGCAGGGATTTTGGCGTGGCGTTCGCGACGGAAGGCTTGAAAAATGACCGCCCAGTGATATTGCCTTACCTGGCAGGCCGTCGGCATCGTGTGCCGACGGCCTTTTTTGTGAAGAGACTCCTGACGATCCGGTCGATGCTTGGTACACTACCTGCTACAACAAAACGCGAATGCTGATGGTTCGATATCGGTATTTATGCGATAACAAGCGGTAGCAAAGTTTCGCCGGGGTTATTGAGCAGGAGCTGATGGCAGGCATGGCAGATTTATCGAATAAGAAAATTGCATTAAGGCGCGAGGCCGGGGTTATTGGATTGCTTTATGCCAGCCTCGGCGGAATTATTGGTTCGGGCTGGCTGAAAGGCCCGATGGAAGCGGCGCAACAGGCCGGGCCTTTAAGCGTGTTCTCCTGGTTGGTTGGCGGCATTGCTATTCTGCTGCTGGCATTGGTTTACGCGGAATTGGCGACCTTGTTTCCGCGCAGCGGGGCGGTGGTGCATTTCCCGCATTTAAGCCATGGCGCGTTGTTGTCCCGCATCTGGAGTTGGATACTTTTTTTAGGCTATGTTTCGGTGGCGCCGGTAGAGGTGCTGGCTACGCTGGGTTATATGGCCAATATTTGGCCGTGGCTGATTTATCCAAAGAATCACGCGTTGACTCCGGCGGGCTTTGGCTTTGCGGTTCTCATGCTGGCATTTTTTACGGTGCTGAATCTTTTTGGAATTAAATGGGTCATGCGCATCAGTACGACCGCCGGCTGGTGGAAACTGGCCGTGCCGCTGGTAACAATCATCGGCCTGTTGATTGGAGCGCATCATACGGGCAATCTGCATATACAGGCGCATCAGTTGGCATCCAATATCCGTGGTGTTTTTACAGCGTTGGGTACAGCGGGTGTGATTTTCAGCTTTCTGGGTTTCAGGCAGGCGGTGGAGCTTGCCGGTGAAACCTCACAACCGCAACGCTATGTTCCCATTGCGGTTATAGGATCGGTGGTCATCGGGATGGTGATTTACATCGGTTTACAGTTGGCATTTGTCATGGCGGTCAGCCCGGCGGAATTAGCCAAATACGGATGGGCGGCCTTGGATCATGCCAAGGGATTTTCGGTGGGGGCTGGGCCGCTGGCGGCTCTGGCATCGGGTATTGGTTTGGCGTGGCTGGCGATGTTACTGTATGCCGATGCCATTGTATCCCCGGGCGGCACGGGGTTTATTTACGCCACGACTTCTTCGCGGGTGATCGGGGCCATGAGCGAGGATGGCTTCATTCATAGCTCATTGCAGCGCTTGAATCGCTTTGGCGTGCCATGGGCCGCCGGCATTGTAAGTTTTGTCGTCGGATGTTTTTTTATGCTCCCATTTCCGAGCTGGCATAAAATGGTTAACGAAATCTCGGATGTGATGGTATTGTCCTATGGTATCGGCCCGGTGGTGCTGCTTTCGCTGCGGCGTACCCTTCCCGAGGCCAGTCGTCCAAGACCGTTTCGAGTGCCGATGGCTGATATTCTGGCTCCGATTACTTTTATTATTTCCAATCTCATCGTGTACTGGTCAGGATTCGCCACACTCACATTTTTGCTGGAAATTATTTCTGCGGCGCTGGCATTATTTCTGGCTTGGCGGCTTATCAAAGACGAAAGTATTGCCGGGCTGCCGTGGAAAAGCACCTGGTGGGTGTTTCCCTATCTCGGCGGACTGTGGATTCTGGATGGCATTGGTTCAAAAAGCATGACCGGCGGTCTGGGTTATCTAAAATTTCCCTATGATGTGATCGTCGTAGCGGTATTCAGTGTAATGATTTTGTATGTTGCGGTAAATTCCGCCGTGCCCATGGAAGAAATTCAAGCCTACATTGACAATCTGTAACAAGCGGGACAATGCCTTAAAACATTTGCGCCCAGGACTGAAATTATGTCTGAATCAACCTCCATTACCATTGTTTCCGGATTGCCCCGATCCGGTACGTCACTGATGATGCACATGCTGCATGCCGGCGGACTGCCGGTGCTGACGGATCATATTCGTCGGGCTGATGTGAGCAATCCGTGCGGCTATTTTGAACTTGAAGCCGTAAAAGAAACCCGAGCGAACGCTCAGTGGCTGGAAACAGCGGCCGGACACGCGGTAAAAATGATTTATCGCCTGCTTTATGATTTACCGTCGGATCGTTCGTATCGCGTCCTGTTTATGCGACGTGACCTGCGACAAGTTGTGGCGTCGCAACAGGCGATGTTGGGGAAAACAAAGGCCACAACAGTTGAAAATCAGCGTTTAGAAGCAATCTTTCACAAAGAGATCACTGCCGTTGATACCTGGCTGGCCGCACAGAATAACTTTACAGTTCATGACGTCTCGCACGCGGGGCTGATCGGCAATCCCGAGTTGGAAGCGGAAAAAATTAAGACGTTTCTTGGCTATCCTCTGAATATCGTAGCCATGTGTGCGGTAGTGAATCCGGCGCTGCATCGACAAAAATAATTACGCGGCAGTGGGTCAGACTCTCGGCGGCTTGCACGAAGTCGCTCCCATGCCTATCAGCGGAACATATCGAAGTGTAAATGTCAGAGGTTGGGCATATCAGAAATTCGCGCGGTCCGGCAAGAGAAAACTGCAGAGACGGGGCTTATATCTGGTCAGGAGAAGTTGCAGATGATCGGATTGCTAGCCGCCCGTTGTGGTGATTGTCGCTTGTCGGAACATCGGCGTGGCAGTGTGCTATAATGGTACAGCGGGTTTATCGGGGTAGTCTTGCCGGATGATGACCGCAATGGGGGCTTTAATGTGTAGGTTTCGCAGGTGGGCTATCTTATATGGAGGACTCTCATGATGAGGTTCCAAACTCGTTTCCGGCTTATTGCCGCGCCATTTCTTGCTTCGGCAATGATGGTAACCATGGGCGGCTGCTTCTACGGTGGCCATGAAGATCACCGAGACTATGATCGTGGCCATGACCGCGGCTACCAACATGATGACGGTGACCGCGACGAGGGAATGCGGTCCACGCCGGCGGTAAATAATTCGTCGGCAACGGTAACTGCCGCCACCATCAACGCTCCCGCAAAGTTGGCGTTTGTGCTTCGAGATCCGGCCGGCCAATATTGACATTCGCTGTTTACCGCACGACGAGGTAGCAACGGATAGCGCGTTCGGGGCCGTCGCGAGCGCATGTGTCACTGGGCGGAATTCTTTGTAAACCTTCGGTCATTGTTGATCGACGCCGATAAACGGCTGCAAACCCACAACGCGCCGCAGCGGTTGCGCCGGCCCGGAGCGCAACGAGTCGGCCCATCTAATTTCCGCGGCCCAGTTAACACTCATCCATAAGGTTAAACGGGTGCGGACGGCTTTTAGGGATGCGGGGTACCCTTTGCGCGTCATGCTAACACGCGGGGCGCGGGGCGTGTGGCGTGTTAGAATCTTATGTGATGAGTAATTCTTCGGGACAGATTTTTCAGGTGGTGCGGCAGGCGGCGCGGATTGAGGAGATCATCGGCGAGCATATTGCCCTGCGGCCGGCGGGGAGAGAGTTTGTGGGGCTTTGTCCGTTTCATGAAGATCGCCGCCCGTCGATGTATGTTTCTCCGCAGAAGCAGATATTTTACTGTTTCGTATGTGCCGCGGGTGGGGATGTTTTTAAGTTTGTAGAAAATTACCACAAGATGTCCAAGGGGGAAACGCTAAGATTTTTAGCCCAGCGTTACGGCATTACGTTGCCGGAATATCGTGCAAGTAACCCGCAGGCGGCGTCCCAGCGGGATAAAATCGTGGATGCCAATTTATGGGCGGCGCGGTATTTTCAGAGCAATCTTGCCGGTAACGCCGGAAAGGCGGCTCGGGAATATTTAACTTCACGCGGCGTTCATGCCGCCACAATTGAGAGATTTCAGATTGGCTGTGCGGAGACCCAATGGACCGCTTTGGCGACTGCTGCGGGGAAGAAGGGGATCAGCGCGGAAACGCTGGTGTCGGTGGGGCTGGTGAAAAGGCGCGCAGATGGCAGCGTCTATGATGTATTTCGCAATCGACTGATATTTCCCATTATTGATTCCAGTGACCGGGTCATCGCCTTTGGAGGAAGAATTCTTCCATCGGCTGCGCCGGAGCCAAGCATGCCAGCCCAGACCGGCTCGGATCAGGAGGGACCAAAATATCTGAATTCGCCGGAAACAGCGTTATTTTCCAAGCGCGAAACGCTTTACGCGCTGAACCTGGCGCGACAGCCGCTGATTCGTAAGCAGTTGGCGGTGGTGGTGGAAGGGTATATGGATGTGGTAGGTTGCCATCAGGCGGGTGTGGAAAATGTGGTAGCGACCTTGGGCACCGCAATGACCGAACAGCATATCAATTTGCTGCGGCGATTTTGCAATCGCGTGGCACTGGTATTTGACAGTGATGAGGCGGGTCGGCGCGCGGCGGACCGGGCGATTGAGTTGTTGCTGCGGTATCCGGTGGATGTCCGCATCGCTCATGTGCCGGATGGTAAAGACCCCTGTGATTTTTGCATGACCCATGGGGGTGAGGCGTTTGAGAAAATCATCGCAGAGGCCAAAGATTCTTTGGAATACGCCTGGGAAAAAATGTATACAGCGTTTCAAGCATCGGATTCGCTGGCCGGTAAACAACGAGCTTCTGAGGCCTTGATGCGGCTGGTGGCGCCGGCGATATTGAATGCGTCGGTGGATCCAATTCGCCGAGGATTGTTGCAGAAAAACATTGCTGATCTGGTGGGGATAAGTTCGGATGAAGTTCATGCGCGAATTCGTCGGCTGGCCGTGGGCGCAGGCCGGCAGTCCGGTGAAGCGGGGACTGAAAAATCGGATGCCGCGCCGGCGGTGGAAGTTGACATGGGGCTGCAACGGGCGGGGCATTGGATTATTGGGGCGTTGCTCTGTGATTTTTCGCTGTATCAGGAATTTCGTGATCGAATAGCGGTTGATCTCTTTTTCGATTCGGACATGGCGGCATTGCTGGCGCGGTTGATGGAATATCTGGAGGAACTTCCGGATTTGGCGGCCGGAAATCTTGCCGAGTTTGTAGCCATGGTGGATGATCCTGCTCTGGTACGCTTGGCAATCCAGGCGCAGGCGGAGGCTGAACGCGGAGGAAATCTGAAGCAGATAATTGGTGATTCCTTAAACCACTTGGAGGAGCTGGCTCAACGACGCAGCCCGGAAGGCCAGAATGCCGATAGCAGCCAAGCGGTGCCTGATGAGGCGGATCGGCTTAAAACTGCCGTTGATGCGCGCACCCGTGCGGTGAAGGCCAATAAGCTGCAGCGGAAACTGGGGCCACGTCCTTCCGGGGGATGAATGTGGACCGACTCCCAAGGCGTTTAATGGGATAGATAGTAAGATTCCTGGTACGAAATGATTCTCGCTGTCCCGCCGTGGCTGGTAAACTTGCCCGCGTGGCAAGGTATGGCTTACCATACGCAGTTCGTGGTTTTTGGATGGCTCAAAGGCCCAATATTTGGAGATTGATTCCGTGACTACACTAGGCGTGATTGTTGGAAACCGTGGTTTTTTTCCTGCCCATTTATGCGTCACCGGCCGGCAGGAGATTTTGAATACACTGGCCAAACATCAGATTAAAACTATTATTCTGCCGGCGGAGCAGACCAACGGCGGGGCGGTGGAATCTTTAGCGGACGCCAAAAAATACGCGGAGCTGTTTCAAAAGCATCGCGGGGAAATTGACGGCGTGCTGGTGACGTTGCCCAACTTTGGTGATGAACGGGCGATTGCCAACACGCTGCGCTGGGCCGGGCTGAATGTGCCGGTGTTGGTCCATGCGTTTAATGATCGTACACAAACCATGACCATTAAAGATCGCCGCGACAGCTTTTGCGGGAAAATGTCGGCGTGCAATAATTTGCGGCAATATGGCATTGCGTATTCTCTTACCACGTTGCACACGGAAGAACCGGGCAGCAAGGAGTTCTCGGCGGATATTCAGCGCTTCGCGGCGACGTGCCGCGTGGTGCGGGCGCTAAAAGGGGCGCGAATCGGGGCTATTGGTGCCCGGCCCGGAGCGTTTAACACTGTGCGGTATAGCGAAAAACTCTTGGAAACCGCGGGTATCAGTATTGAAACGTTGGACCTTTCAGAAGTGCTGGGCGTGGCGACAAAATTATCCGATACGGATGCGGCAGTGAAGGAAAAGCTTGCCGGAATTCAAGGCTATACCGCAACGGGTGGTATTCCGCAGCTAAGTGTTATAAAAATGGCCAAGCTCGGCGTGGCGATTGAAAAATTCATTAAAGAACGCGAGCTGGTGGCCACGGCGATTCAATGCTGGACCGCACTGGAAGAATTTTACGGCGTGGTTCCATGCACGCTCATGAGCATGATGTCCAACGGACTCATGCCCAGCGCCTGTGAAACCGACATCACCGGGGTGGTGGGCATGTATATTTTGCAGGCAGCGTCGGG
>JAJZCT010000194.1 GCA_021828925.1 Planctomycetota bacterium | reverse complement strand
CTCCAACCGATAGGTTCAAACTTAGAGGGGCGCATCAAAACAGCGCGTTTCCTCGCGACAAACCGATAACGTACCAAGCTTATCGGAAGCTTCCTTCCAGGACTTGAGCAATAATTTCAAGCAACCGATTTTGCTCGCACTTTTTCGTCCGACTTATTGGCACCCGGCAGGCGACGGTTGAATTCGCTGAGAGCCAATGAGATTGAAGCGTCTGCAAATAAAAAAAAACCGCCGGGGTTCCGGCGGTTTTGGTAGTGCTAAGGATGTACGGGCGCTGGCGGGCCGCTTCAGGTGGCCGCTGCGGCCACGGGTTTGGCGGATGTCCGCGTTTTGGTTTTGGCGATGTCCACGAGTTGAACAACCGCAATATCGCCCGCATCGCCGATGCGCCATTTGGCGGTTTTGATAATGCGGGTATAACCGCCGTGACGATCGGCATAGACCGGTGCAATATCTTTAAACAGCTTCTGAACCACGCTGTCATCAAGCAGCATGTCCAGATCGGCGGGATCAGCCATGAGCCGATCGCGCAGACGCGAAATCACCAGCCGGCGGGCGGCCAGGGTGTTTTTCTTGGCAAGGGTAATAATCGGCTCAATGAAACGAACCAATTCCTTGGCCTTGGGCAGAGTGGTTTCAACCTGACCATGTTCAAAAAGCGATTGTGCCAGATTGCGCAACATCGCCTTGCGATGCGCGGCAGTACGGGAAAGTCTTCGACCAACAACACGATGACGCATGGAAATATCCTCGCGGATAAGGCGGCCTGATTTTTCTTAGAGCCGCAGACCAACAAACACATTCAACCGATACTTCAAGATGCCTTTTCAGCGGCAGCTTCAGATTGCGGTTCCTCTTCTTCCTCATCGGGCACCTGCATGCCCAGCGAGAAGCCCATTTCCTGGAGCTTACGTTTAATTTCCCGCAGGCTGGTTTTGCCAAAACTGCGAACCTTCATCAATTCGCCTTCGGTCAGGCGCACCAGATCGCCGATGGTATGAATTTTGGCCGATTCCAGACAATTGCTGGCCCGCACCGAAAGTTCCATCGTTGACAGCGGCTGATCGAGCTTGCCTTTAAGTTCATCATTAAGTTCGACCGGCGTTGTCGGCTCATCAACTTCCATGGGAGCATCAATTTCTTCCCCCAGGTCCAGATGCAGCAGAAAGGCATTGAGATGCTTGCGCAGAATTTTGGCCGCTTCAACCAGAGCCAATTGCGGAGAAATGGTTCCGTTGGTCCAGATTTCCAGAAGCAGACGATCATAATTGGTTTTCTGGCCCACGCGGGTATCTTCGGTTTTATAACGCACGCGCGTCACCGGAGAGTAAATTGAATCAATTGGAATCACGCCGATGATCTGTTCTTCGGGTGTGTTTTCCGAAGCGGTCACAAAGCCGCGACCCTTGCGGATTTCCAGTTCCATATCAAAACTGGTATCGGCATTAAGCGTGGCCAGAACCAGGTCTTTGTTGTGCACGGTCAGCGCGGGATCACCCTTCAAATCGCCGGCGGTAACGGTGCCCGGCCCCTGCTTCTGCACGCTGAGTGTCTTGGGAATATCACCCTCAAGCGATACGACCAGACCTTTAACATTGAGAATAATATCGGTAACGTCTTCCACCACGCCGGGAATCTGGGCAAATTCATGTTCAGCGCCGGCAATACGCACGGAAACCGCGGCTGCGCCTTCCAGCGAACTTAACAAAATGCGCCGCAGCGAGTTACCAACGGTGGTTCCGAAACCGCGTTCAAACGGCTCGACGATGAATTTTCCGTAGGTACTTGAGACAATGGATTCATCCATTTCAACTTTGGTCGGGAGTTCCAGACCACGCCAACGCATCCGCATAAAAATCTCCTAACTGATATTCCACAGGATTATCGCCACAAGGCATCTGTCACTGTGGAACAAAGCAACGATTCAAAACTTTTCCCGCCGGGGAATCCTGACGCATCAGAAATTCCGTACAGCGGACTGTGATTGCAAAATCACCGGCCCATCCCGATCTGAACAAAACAGATACAAAGGCCGCTGATGCACGCAAGGATTATACGCGCCGCTTTTTCGGCGGGCGGCAGCCATTGTGCGGCAGCGGGGTGTTGTCCTCAATGGAGGTAATTTTCAAACCGCTGTTCTGCAAGGCCGTGATGGCCGATTCGCGACCGGAACCGGGTCCCTTGACCCGGACTTCAATTTCCTGCACGCCAAACTTTTTAGCCTTGGTGGCACAATTTTCCGCGGCGCGGGTGGCGGCAAACGGCGTGCTTTTACGAGCGCCCTTAAAGCCGACGGTTCCCGCGGAATCCCAAGCCAGCGTTTCGCCATTCACATCGGTGATGGTCACCTGTGTGTTATTAAAACTGGCTTTGACGTGGGCAATTCCCCGGCCCACATTTTTGCGTACTTTTTTCTTACCCGTTTTTGCCATGATATAACCTCAATATTGTAAACATCCCACACGACATTCCACAGAACCCGCCGTGGAACGCCCGCGGAAATCAGCCCTTAGCCGTGGAGTTCCTTAACGCCCTTCTTACCGGCAACCGTCTTGCGCGGACCTTTGCGGGTTCGGGCGTTGGAACGAGTGCGCTGACCGCGTGTGGGCAGGCTGCGCCGATGGCGCGATCCGCGATAGCATTGAATATCTTTGAGCCGGGCTATGTTCTGCTGCACCTGCCGACGCAATGAACCTTCCACCACAAAGCTGCGGTCGATAATATTGCTGATACGGGCGACTTCATCTTCGGTCAGCTCTTTGGCCCGCTTCTGCGGATCAATATTGGCTTCCTTCAGAATTCCCATGGCATTGACCGGTCCAATGCCATACACATAGCGCAGGCTGATGCGAACTGGCTTGTCCAACGGAATATCCACACCGGAAATACGGGGCATACAAACTCCTCAACTGGCTTATTGGTTTCCGACACAGGCTGACATCGCTTCCGGTTGACGACCCAAGCCAGTCAACCCGCACAACGCGGCCCGGTGAACACGCACGCTTAACCCTGCCGCTGTTTATGTCGCGGGTCAGCCTTGCAAATAACGCGCAACACACCATTCCGGCGCACCACAACGCAATGTTCACAAATTCTTTTAACGCTAGATCGCACTTTCATCGCGTGCTCCAAACTCGCTTCCACCCGGTGGAACGCTCCAGCCGAGGGGTAAACTCTTTACTATACCAAAAATATTAAATTATTCCAGTGCTCTCAACAACTTATTGAGCCGCGGCAACCACCTGCCTGCGGGAATACCCAAAGTTCCGCGGCCGCATGTCCCATTACATCCGGAGAGGCACACGGCGATGCTCAATTCCGCGTGATAATACGCCCCCGATTCAAATCATAAGGGGACATCTCAACGGTTACTTTATCCCCGGGCAGAATACGGATGTAATTAACCCGCATTTTCCCGGATATGTGCGCCAGCAGCACATGTCCGTTTTCCAGCTTCACGCGAAACATCGCGTTCGGCAAAGCCTCTGTTACCAAGGCCTCCAAGCGTATGGCATCTTCCTTAGGCATTCGTTTCCTCAGCAAACTTATAGTTTCTACGATTATTGCCCATCTGTCAACACTTCACATCCGCCCGGTATGACTGCCAGCGTATGCTCAACATGGGCTGCGGGACTTCCATCCTTACTGATCACCGTCCAGCCGTCATCCAAAACCACGACCTCCGCCCCTCCGGCGAGAACCATGGGTTCCACCGCCAGAACCATTCCAACCTGCAGGTAAAAATCGCCATGGCGTTCAAATTCCCGCGATGTAAAATTCGGCACTTTCGGCTCTTCATGCAGGCGGCGGCCGATCCCATGGCCGACAAATTCACGCACACATGAAAAACCGTTAGATTCCACATGCGCCTGCATCTTTCGGGCCACCCCCGACCAGGGCACACCGGGTTTAATGGAGTCAATGGCAATCTGTAAGGTTTCTTCTGCTATGCGAATAAGTTTTTGATTCGCATTAGATAGCGCACCGGCACCGATCGTGACGGCGGAATCTCCACACCAGCCATTGAGCCGAATGCCGCAATCCACACTTACCACATCGCCCTGCACCAGAGTGCGCGAACCTGGAATGCCATGCACGACTTCTTCATTAACACTAATGCAGGTGTTCCCCGGAAAACCCTTTCCCGGTTCATAGGTCGGGTAGTACTTGAAAAGACCTTCAGCGCCGGCGGCGGTAAAGGTCTGGTATGCAATCTGATCGATCTCTTCGGTGCTGACGCCCGGTCGCACCGCTTCTCTGCAGCGCAAAAGGGTCTGGTGCACCACGCGGCCGGCGGCCCGCATTTGATCTATTTCGCTGCGTGATTTTAATGCGATTTTCATTACCAATTTCCCGTGGATGCCCCCCAAAGCAATCCACCGTTTTAATTGCCTTTATGCCGCTTTTTGCCGGTATGCTCACGAATCAGCGCCAGTACCGCTGCCGTGACATCGTTGGGGGAACCGGCGGCATCCAGGGTTACCAGAATTCCGCGGCGATTGTAGAAATCAACCAGCGGTTCAACACTTAGCCGATACGTTTTTATCCGTTCCCGCACCACTTGCGGCTGGTCATCCGGGCGGGTTACAAGCGCCTGTCCGTCCTGATCACATAACCCCGGAACTTCCGGCGGCATGGTATCCAAATGGTAAACCGACCCGCAAACCGGGCAAACGCGACGCCCTTCAAAGCGGCGGCTTAATACCTGTTCGTCGAGCACGAAGTTTACCACCAGATCCAGTGGTTTATGAATGGTATCCAAAAAGCCGGCCAAATCCGCAGCCTGCACCAGTGTGCGGGGAAAACCATCGAGAACAAAGCCGCCATGAATCCTGGCCACCCGCTCTTCCATAACGCGGATCATCAGCTCGTCAGGAACAAGCTTGCCATGGTCAATGAAATCGCGGATTTTAAGCCCCAATGGCGTACCAGCGGATTTTTCCGAGCGGAGAATATCACCACTGGACAAATGGGCTAATTTCAGCCGGTGCGCAATGCGAATGGCTTGCGTGCCCTTGCCCGCCCCAGGGGGTCCCAGCAAGGCCAGTCTCATGCGGCTGACCCTTTAATGTTATTGCGTCCTGGAAGGTTTTTTGTGGTACCCTGCGCGGCTGACGGCTTCTTGCGGGCGGCGACTGAATTGTCGCTTTCAAGCAATCCGCCATAATTCCGCATGACCAGATTCGCTTCCACCCGGTAGATAAAATCGAGCAATACGCTTACCACAATCAGCAGACCTGTTCCCCCGAGAAACTGCGTGATCATAAAGCTCACACCCATATAGCGTGCGACAATTGTGGGCATCAGGGCGATTACCGCAAGAAACGCCGCGCCGCAATAGGTAATGCGGGTCATAACCTGTTCAAGATATTCCGCCGTGCGCGGACCGGGGCGAAGATTACGGATAAAGCTGCCGTAATCACGCAATTGGTCGGCCATTTCCTTAGGTTGAAACTGAACCGTATTCCAGAAGTAGGAAAAGAAGAAAATCATGATGATATAAAGCACAATATAGATATAGTGGCCCGGCTCAAGCGATTCCTGAATCACTTGAAAGGCGTAGAACTCTCCAAAACGGGGAGCCAGCCAACCCAACAGTACATTGGGAATAAGAATCAGCGAACTGGCGAAAATAATCGGCATGACGCCGCCATGATTAACCCGCAACGGCAGATATTGATTGCTCATACCGCCGAACATCCGGCGCCCGCGCATCTGTTTGGCTTGTTGGATTCCGATCCGGCGCTGTCCCATTTCAAGCGTAATAGCCGCTGCGGAAACGCCCACAAACGCCACAACCAGAAACAGCACCGTTCCAATGCCATAGGGATGCGAGCCAGCGGACGAAACGCGGAAGGATGATTGATCCCATACATCCTGAATGGCTGCGGGCATCCGCGCGATAATACCGGCCATGATAATCAGCGATACGCCATTACCAATGCCATAGGCGTCAATTTGTTCGCCCAGCCACATTAAAAACACGCTGCCGGCGGTCAATGCCACAAGGCCGGAAATCCAGAACAGCGTGTAGTGATGATAAAACGTATCGGCGTAGAGAAATCCGTGCGGACTGCTTGCCGATGACCGGGTGAGATACCCCATCCAGACGAACGACTGAATCAGACACAATACCACCGTGGCATAGCGTGTCCATTCCGTTATTTTCCGCATTCCAGGTTCGCCTTCCTTCTGGAGCTTTTCCAGTGAAGGAATGACGGTACCAAGTAATTGGAAGATAATTGCGGCGCTGATATAGGGCATGATGCCCAGGCCGAAGATTGTGCTTAAACCCAAATTACCGCCGGAAAACAGGCTCAAATAGCTGCTGATCTGCCCCAGAGGTGAAGAACTTGAGCTGCTTACAAACGAACTTAATGCATGCGTATCTACACCGGGCAGCGGTATATAAAATCCGATACGATAGACGCACAACAGCCCGATGGTAAACAGAAGCTTCGTTCGCAACTCGGGTATTTTGAAGATGTTCAGGATGGTCCGAAACAAAATAACCTCGCTGCAAAAATGCCCTCATTCGGCACGGAACACTTACAAACTTCTTATCCCGGCAAACGCGGACAAGCCGTTTATTCTACCCACTTGCCGCTGAATAAACCAATGACCTGATGACAAAACTGGAATTTTCCGCTTATCAGGCCTTCTTTTCAGCTTCGGCGTGACGCGGACTA
>JAJZCT010000193.1 GCA_021828925.1 Planctomycetota bacterium | reverse complement strand
AATTACCATATTGCGGCCAATATGCCGGGAACGGTGGGAGTCGGGGCGTTCTGGCGCACCGGCCAACTGCCAACTCTGAACGGTGGCACACAATCCGGCACGGGCGGTGGCTGGGCATTTATCGATCAAACATTGTGGCGGACCGCGAAGGCGGATCAGCGCGTGGCAGTCTGGGGAAACTTCACGGGTAATGACCCCCCGTGTAAGCGAGATCGACTATTCCATTCAAGCGGGCTTGCTGGGAGCTGGAATTATTCCTGACCGGCCCGAAGATAAAATCGCGGTGGGTCTTGATTGGGCGCATGTAAGTTCGCACGCGCAACTGCCAAAGCCTTATGAGATGGCAACCGAGTGCTTCTACGAATATTACCTTGTCCGGGGCGTGACGGCTCAACCGGACGTGCAGTACTTCACCAATACGGGCGGCGGGATATATCCGGCCGCATTGATCGCGATGGTTCGAATCAGCGTTAATTTTTGAGCGCGGTGTTATTGACATGGCGGAATTGTTTTGATAACCTAATTTTCTAGGTGATTAGTATGGCAAATAGCGACGGTCCCACTGAGCGCGAGCTGGAAATCCTCAAAATCCTCTGGAATATGCGTCAAGCCACCGTGCGGCGCGTCTACGAATATATGCGTCAGCGCGAAGACATCGCCCAGAACACGGTCCAGACCTTTCTCCGAATGATGGAGGAAAAAGGGCTGGTCTCCCACAAACTGCAGGGCAGGGCTTTTGTCTATCGTCCGCTTTACAGCCGAGGCAAAGTGCTGTCGCGGTTTCTCAACCGGATATTTGACGGTGCGGTAGATCAACTGGTGCTCAATGCCGTGGAAGTTGCGGGACTTTCGATTGAGGAAATTGAAGACCTGGAAAAGAAATTGCGGGCCGCCCGAAGTTCGCGGCAGGCCGATTCCGGATTGGATTGACGGGCACATTTATGATTGGCTTCGACCTGTGGCTTCTGGATAGCGCCTTGATCGTCAGCATTGTGCTGGCGTCGGGCTTTGCGGCCATGCTGATGTTTCGGAATCCGGCGCGACGGCAGCGGGTCGGTGAATTAGCCGTGATCGCAGCCTTGGCCGCTATGATGCTCACAGCGCTGCCGGGGTTTCCCCACCTGTTCCTGCGATGGTTGCCAGCTGCCGATACCGCCAAATCTTCCATTACGGCGGAAAGTTTTCATATTGGGCTGACACCGCAGAATAACAGCGGCCGCCGAAGTAATATGTTGCCGACTCTCCGCAGACCGCCAATGCAGAATAAGAGCAGCTCATTTTGGCGAGCCTGCCTGCATGGGTGGCCGGACTATATCGCCGGAGCCTACCTACTGGGCGTGGTATTGGTTGCTGGAAGGCTGGTTCTGGGCTGGCAACTCTTACGGAAAGCGGCGGCGAAAGCGACACCGTTTTCCGCAGATTTTCCTTTTGAGTCGCTTGCGCCCGCAGGCCCGCTACGCAGAAATCTCAAATCCACGGTCATACGGGTATCCGATGAGATACAAACTCCCACGGCCTTTGGAGTTTTACATCCGGTTATTTTACTGCCCAAAAGTTTTCGCAGCGCGGATGCCTCCATGATTCGCATGACCTTGACGCATGAGCTGACGCATATTGTCCGCGGTGATACCATCTGGCGGATTATCATCGCCGTGGTCGCGGTGCCGCTATTTTTCCACCCCATGCTGTGGATTCTTTCCCGCCGCATCCGACTGAACCAGGAATTTCTGGCGGATCAATCAGCCGCCGCGATGGCCGAATCCCCTGACACCTATATTACCACCATGCTGCAGCTTGCCCGGGGGTTGCAAAACAGCTCCGATACGTTCTTTCCCGCGACAGCACTGTTTGGGCGGCGATCCGACTTTTACTTACGCATGAATCGTCTTCTGACGCAGGGTAATAGCACCGCGGCGGACTGCTCGTGGAGGTGGTACGTTGGGGCCGTTGCGGGAATGATGCTGATACTTATGCCGGCCTCCATGATCACCTTAGCCTCACCGGAACATGCGTTATCTGGCACGACCTCCGGATTGCGGGGCGAAGACAACATCCGTCAGCAGGCCGAACAACTCGCCCAAGGTGGTTTGACTTATTTAGGACGCCGGCAGAACACCAGTGGCGCATGGCTCGGACGGTATGGACCAGCGATTACCGCTTTGGTGGTACGTGGATTTTTAGAGGCTGGAGCATCCGCCAGCAACATTCATGTTCAACGCGGATTGCGTTTTATTGAAAGTAACCGCCGATCGGACGGGGGCTTTTATAACAATGTCGAACCGGCTTACAACACCGCCATTGTCCTGCGTACGCTTTCTATGCTGCCAGGACCCCGATATCAAAGACAGGCTCGCCGGGGCTTGGCTTTTCTGCATCAGCAACTCCATACATCCATGGCACCTCCCGGATCAGATGGGGCCTGGTACGTGCACCGCTCTCTTTTCCGGTCGCGGATGCTCGGAAACCGATTCGCGCAGTCGGAAAAAACGGTTTCGCGGCAGATAACCGCAGGTTTATGGATATCCGGCAAGGCGCTGGATCCGCACGAGCGTCGTGCTGACGCGGTACTAACGCAATACGGCTCAATCACCTACGCCCAACTCAAGAGTATGATTTACGCCGGTTTGCAGGCACGCGACCGGCGCGTGGTACATCTCTCGCATTGGATATCCGCCCACTATGCCTTGAACCACAATCCCGCGGAAAATGGTTCGCAGGGGTTATACTATTACTATGTGGTATTCGCCAGGGTTTTACGAGCCACCGGTCGCGCACGCGTCGTTGATGCTGACGGCGTAAGCCATAATTGGCGGCGTGATCTGGTAGCGGCCCTGGCCCGGCGTTGTCGCTCCAATGGCAGTTGGAAGAATATCACCGACGGCGCGTGGCTGGAAGGTAATCCCGTGATGGCAACAACCTACGCGGTTTTATCCTTGGATCAGGTGACGCGGAAATAATTCAATATAAGCACTGTTTTTTTAAGGAGTTTCACAATGCAAAACGGCAAGCTGACGATGGCCCTATTCTGTGTATTGTTCATGGGCATGGCATCTCCCATTTTCGCCGCAGCCAAGCCTTTTTATAAAACCGATCCGGTTTTAGGAAAAGGCTTGAAATATCTGATGGCAACGCAGGCCTCCAACGGCGGTTGGGTGCCGCAGGTCGGCCCCGCCGTCACCGCGCTGGCGGTCAAAGCCATGGTGGGGGCGGGCATTCCAGTAAGTAATCCCGTGGTTGTTAAGGCCATGAAGTATATTGAATCATTTCGCCAGCCTAACGGCGGGTTCTACGTCCGGGAGTTGCTGGAAAACTACAATACGTCGATAGTCCTTTCCACGTTGGCGATACTGCCGCATAAACAATACGCATCGCAGATAAAAGCGGCGCAACATTATCTTATGTCGCTGCAGCACCTGTCCGGACAAATGAACGCTGCGGGGAAGATCATCACTCCGGATAGCAGTTGGTACGGCGGCGTTGGATATGGCCATGACCGTCCCGATTTATCGAATACCTCTTTCTTTATTCAGGCATTGCATGACAGCGGCGTGCCGACCAGTAATCCCGCCATGAAGGCGGCGCTGGTATTCGTAACCCACTGCCAGGAAAATAGTGAAACAAACTCCATGGCCTGGGCCAAGGGAACGCACAATGGCGGTTTCATTTATACACCGGTAGACGGCGGCGGCAGCAGCATGGGAAATCACGATACGCTGCGGGGAGCGTCACATGCCAAGGCCGATCTAAACAGCCAGTGGACTCCCTATGGGAGCATGACTTATAGCGGCCTAAAAAGCATGGTTTATTGCGGATTAACGCGCAAAGATCCGCGCGTCATTGCCGCGGTCAAGTGGATTCGGGCCAATTGGACGTTGAATTCCAATCCAGGCACCGGCGGCAGCCGGATGGGATTATTTTACTATTATCTCATGTTCACCCGGGCGCTTCACGCCCTGCATATCAAAAGTATTACTGACGACAATGGCATTCCCCACAATTGGCGCTCGGAAATACGGGCGAAATTAAAATCTCTCCAGAATCCCAATGGCTCATGGAAGAATAAGTGGAGCCCGCGCTGGCTGGAGTTCAGTGCCCCGCTTGTAACATCCTACGCCTGTCTCATCCTGGACACCGTGGATCGATAACCCAGAGTATTTTTGGTACGGTTTGACCGCGGGCCACCGCGGCAGGAGTTTTAATGTCTATTTCACCACCACGCTTGGCGATTGTCGGCGTAGGTAATTGCGCCAGCTCATTGATTCAGGGACTAACTTGGTATCGCCGCAGCGGATCAACCATTGGACTGATGCACCCCGACATTGCCGGGCTTTCCGTGGGCGATATTACGTTGGCCTGTGCATTTGATGTTGATGAACGGAAAATCGGAAAGCCCTTGGCGCAAGCCATTTTTGCACCGCCCAACAACGCACGGGTGTTTTGTTCGGATCCGGAGGATCATGGCGCACGCGTGTTCGCCGGGCCAATCGGCGACGGCGTGGCGGATCACTTGAAGACTTTTGATCAGCGGCATAGGGTCGCGGCCAGTTCCGACGCAAATACTGCCACGCTGGCGGATGTGATAACAGTTTTGCAGGAAACCCGCGCCAATGTGCTGGTAAATTATCTGCCGGTGGGCTCACAAAAAGCATCGGAGCTTTATGCCCAGGCCTGCTTGGATACGCGTATCGCGATGGTAAACTGCATACCGGCGTTTATCGCCAGTGACAGCACTTGGGCCGCGCGCTTTGCCAAGGCCCATATTCCATTAATTGGTGATGACATTAAATCACAATTTGGCGCCACCATTGTTCATCGGCAACTCATGGCTCTGGCGGAAAGCCGGGGATTTACCATTGATTCCAGTTATCAATTAAATGTCGGCGGCAATACCGATTTTCTCAATATGCTTGAACGCAGCCGCCTGGGCAGTAAAAAAATCAGCAAAACTGAAGCGGTTAACAGTCAGCTTAAAACCGCCCTGGATCAGGAACATATTCATATCGGCCCATCAGACTACATTCCGTTCTTGCAAGATAACAAGGTCTGCTATGTCCGGATGAATGTACGCGGATTCGGCGGCTTGCCCATGGAATTGGACCTTAAATTATCCGTCGATGACTCGCCCAACAGTGCCGGCATTGTGGTTGATGCCGTGCGTTGCGCGGCGTTGGCGTTGCACCGAAACACGGGCGGCCCTCTGAAAGAAGTTTCCGCCGCACTCATGAAGCACCCGCCCGTCCAGCGGCCCGATGCCCTGGCCGCCGCAGAGATGGATCAATGGATCTGTGGCAAGGCGTGAAGCGTAGCACACGAGTTTCCGAGCTTCCTATTTGAGCGCTGATTGCCCTGTGCTGCGACTGTTGTATCAGTGGGATGGCGGCGGCGATACACTGCAACAAACATTGCGTCTTTGAGGCGGTTCCATATACTTTTACACATGTGGCTGATTAATCATGCAACTGAGTTTCCCGCCGGCGCAAAACAATCGGTTTTGTGTGTGGGAAATTTTGATGGCGTTCATCTGGGGCACCAACGAATGCTTGCCGATGCAAAAAGTATTGCGCGCAAGCGGAATCTGCATTTTGTGGTCATGACCTTTCATCCGCATCCCCTGCATATTTTGCGACCCAACCTCCCCCGGTGCCCCCTTATGACTGTTACGCAACGCATGGAAATACTCCGGCGCTTTGAGCCCGATGTGTTGTGGGTGGTAAAAACGGATCAGGATTTTCTCGATATGACTGCGGATGAATTCATGCAGAACATCATGGTCAAAACCATAGCGGCAAAAGTCGTTGTGGAGGGAGGCAACTTTACCTTCGGCAAAGCAGCGCAGGGGACTGTAAATACGTTACAGGATAACGGCCAAAGCTTCGGCTGGGAAACCATCATCGTGCCCACACAACAGGCCGTATTGCAGGACTTATCGCAAGTGGATGTCAGCAGCAGTCTGATCCGATGGCTGATTAGCCAGGGCCGCGTCGCCGATGCCACGCGCTTAATGGGCCGCCCCTACTGTCTGCGGGGAACAGTATCCCGCGGGGCCGGACGCGGGACAACCATCGGATATCCGACCCTTAATATCCAGTGCGAACAGTTGCTGCCCGCTCCGGGAGTTTATGCCGGCCAGGCGATCATCGCGGAACAGACTTATCCGGCGGCCATAAGTGTTGGAAATAATCCAACTTTTAATGGCACAACACTGACCGTTGAAGCATTTGTGCTGGATTTTTCCGGTTCAGTTTATGATCAGCAGGTGGACGTGCAATTTACCCGCTGGCTCCGGGACCAATATAGGTTTTCCGGCATCGAAGCACTTAAGGCACAGATACAGCGCGATGTGGAGCAGATACGCCGGCAGGTCGCGGATAGCGCAACCCGCGTGAGACCGTCAACTGAAACACACGGAAATGCTGTTATGCCGCATCAGAGCGATCTGGTCGACGTGGCGAATCCGATAACCTGTGGTGAAAGCGACCGAAAGGAAAATAATGCCGGAAAATGAACTTACCGCAATTGCCGATGCCTTGCAGAGTGCCAAAAGCGTGGCGATTTTCACCCACGCTCGACCTGATCCGGATGCCATCGGCTCTCAGGTAGGTGCCGCCCTGATGCTTTCAGCGCTGGGGAAAAAAGTATATGGGATGTGCCTGCCGCCGATACCGCCGCCGCTGCAATTTCTCCTCAATATGCTGCCCCACTCATGCATTGAGTATACGCCCGAGAAGGC
>JAJZCT010000192.1 GCA_021828925.1 Planctomycetota bacterium | reverse complement strand
CAACAAGCCAAAAACCTGATCTGCTAATGGCCGCATTTGTTTACCCGATAATTGCCTGCGGAACGCATTCGCAGCCGATTTGGCCGCTCCGGCAAGATGGGACACCCGCAATGAAATGTGCACTGTGTTGCGGGGTTGGTAACCGCGCGATAGAGTAGTGCTTTGTTAGGTATCATTCCGGCGGCCTGTCCGACGGAATGAAGGGGCGTAACAGCATCGATCGGAGGTAGCCATCAAATATTTCGCGCATACATTTGAACTGCCGGACGGCTCACGGGACCCCGACGAAAGCCATTGGCAGCCGCTGCGCGAGCATCTTGAAAACGTGGCGAAGCTGGCGCGGCAATTTGCAAAAGAAGCCAGGCCCGAAGATTCGGAATTCGCCCAAGCCGCACACGCCGCTGGTTTGCTGCATGATTTAGGGAAGTACAGGCCCGAGTTTCAGCGGATGATCCGCGGACTTCAGCCCAAGGGTGAGTCCACGCGCCACAAGCAGCCGGGCGCGGCGCAGGCAACGAAGAGAAAACAATTCGACGTTTCATTTTCGATTCTGGGGCACCATGGCGGAATTCCGGATGCGCCCGATATGGCGGAAGCTGCCAATGCGGGGAAGCTCGTTGCGGAGGCGATTCTGCCGACGGCGATCGAGGACTGTCCCGCACTCAAAGAAATCGATTCCGGGCATGTCGTAGAGCAGCGCGGCCTTAATTTTGATATCCGCACCCGGCTTTTATTCAGTTGTCTGGTTGACGCGGACTGGCTTGATACATCGGATTTCCAGTCACGGCGCGGCGGTTGGATGGCACAACCGTCTTCACCGCGGTTTGATGCATCGCTTCTTTTGCAGAATGTGCTGGCCCATATAAAAACCCGTGCCGGACAGTGCCGTAGTCCGGAGGTTGCGAGCGTCCGAGCGGAAGTGCTCGCGGCATCGCAGGATGCCGCGCGGAAGTCGCGCGGCGTATTTTCGATGACGGTTCCCACCGGGGGTGGGAAAACACTTTCATCGTTGGCCTTCGCGCTGGCGCATGCCGCCGCGAACGGATTGCGGCGGATCATTTATGTTGCGCCCTACCTGAGCATCATCGAGCAGAACGCTGCGGTGTTCCGGGCGGCTTTGGGCAATGTGCCGGATGATCTGATTCTGGAACATCACAGTATGGCCGAACCGGGGGAGACAGGACCTTCTCACGCGGACGATTCAGAATCAGAAGCGGGGCAGCGCCTCGCCGAGAACTGGGATGCTCCGATTGTGCTGACGACCAGCGTACAATTCTACGAATCACTATTTTCTAATCAGCCATCCCGCTGTCGCAAGTTGCACAATATCGCGCGAAGCGTCGTGATTCTCGATGAGTGTCAGACACTTCCGCCGGGGCTTACGGCACCGACTTGTGAAATGCTCGAACAGGCCGGCGGGTATCTGGGGTGCAGTATCCTGCTTTGTACTGCGACACAGCCGGCCTGGCAAAAAGACCCCATCCGGCTGCCCACGGGAATATCAGATCTGCGTGAAATTGCCCCCAATCCCGCTGAGTTGTTCCGCCGACTCAAGCGGGTGGCTGTCACATGGCCCCAGAAGGATTCGGCCCCCCTGGACTGGAATCAACTTGCAGCGGAGATGTCGCGGTATTCCCAGGTTCTTTGTGTGGTCAACACACGGAAAGCCGCATCCGAGATTTATCGCGAGTTGTCGCGGGTGGGTTGCGCGGCGATCCATCTCTCGACCAACATGTGCCCGGCGCACCGCCTGCAGGTGCTTAAGGATGTAGCCGCAACACTCAGGGCGGGAAAGCCGTGCCAATTGATTTCCACGCAGCTTGTAGAGGCGGGCGTTGATTTGGACTTTCCGGTGGTGATGCGAGAAATGGCACCTTTGGAATCAATTGTTCAAGCCGCGGGGCGGTGTAACCGGGAGGGAATACTGAGCCCAGCCGCCGGTCAGGGCGGGAAGGTGGTCGTTTTCCGAAGCACATGCGGAAAAATGCCGCAGAGTTCATGGTACCGCAACGGCGCAGCTGTTGTGGAACAGGACTTTTTAGCTTGTGGCCGCGAACCACAGATCGATCTGCCGGCCGTAATGGCGGAGTATTACCGGCGGCTGTATCCGACGGGCGATCTTGACGCACAAGGGATACAAAAATTGCGTTTGCATTATGGTTTTCAGCAGGTTTCGCGAAATTACCGATTGATTGAAGATGCCACGACGCCGCTGGTGGTGGCGACTTGGGAACCAGCACGATTTGAGGTTGAGGAGTTGCTGGGTGAATTGCGCCGGCACCCGACGCGAAGCGCTTTTCGCCAATTGCAGAAATTTACCGTTAACGTCCGTGAGCATGAGTTGCGGCAGATCGCCAGCGCGTGCATAATCGGCGAACCGCGCGGGGTCAATGTCTGCAGCCTGCCGTACGACGGTGCACTTGGGCTGGTAATTGGTGGGACGACTGCGGTATCGGTGTTTTAGCGAGGAGGAACAAGGTTCGATGGCCACACCTGAAAAAGAAATAGTAGCAGTAAAGGTATGGGGCGACTTTGCTTGCTTTACGCGCCCGGAACTGAAGGTTGAACGGATGTCGTATCCCATCATGACGCCATCGGCAGCCCGCGGGGTATTGGACGCTATTTTGTTTAAGAAGAAGACCTATTCCGCCGGCCAGCTTATTCCGGCGTTCCACTGGCACATTCGCCGGATAACGGCGCTCCTGCCTTGGTGGCTCGGGGAAAATTCGGCCAACCGCCCGCAATTTATCAGCGTGCGACGCAACGAAATTCAGGGAAAAATCGCCCCGCGTACGGTTGGGGGATGGATAAAAGATCCGACAACTGCGGAACCATATCTGGTTGATTCCGCTGGCCGGGACAGCGCCGGAGGGCAGAACAGGACGCAGCGCAACACAATGGCGTTGCGCGATGTGGCGTACCTTATTGAGGCCAGCGTGGACGTCGGTCCCTTTGATGCCAACGATCCACCGATTAAATACCGCGAAATGTTTCTGCGGCGGGTGGAAAAGGGCCAGTGCTTCCATCGGCCGTATTTGGGTTGCAGGGAATTCGCGTGTCAATTCGCCGCTCGGGACGGAACTGAGAAGGCCATGGCATGGACGGAATCACTGGGGTTAATGCTCTATGACATGAAATTTGACGGCCAGGGGAAAAGCGTGCCGGGATTCTTTATGGCGGCGGTGAAGAACGGCACGTTGCATTGCGACACAGAATCGCCCGCACCCGATGGTGAGCCTCCGGTTAAGGTGCTCGGTTGGGAGGCGTCCGAATGATTCTTAAACGCCTGTACGAGCTTGCGGAGCGCGAGAACCTGCTGGATGATCCCGCCTTTGAATCGTTGCCTGTGCCGATCATTATCAAAATCGGAGAGGGCGGAAAGTACCTTGGGGTAGAAGATCGCCACGGCGAAATAACAGTCCCGACGAAAAAAGGGCCGCCCAAAATCAGGCCGGGGCGTGGCGCGGAACTTCGGGTACCGAAGCCGCATGGCAATACCGCCAACGCGGGGTTTGCCCGCTACTTCGTTGATACGCTTGCCCGGGTGCTGCCGGTAAGCGAGGAAAAAAAGAGCGTTGCCAGCCGCGAGACGTTCTGGCGGCAAATGGCCGAAGCTGCCCGGGCCTCGGGCGACCCGGCGCTGTGCGCTGTCTCGGCCTTTGGCCTGTCGCTGAAGGGCGACGCGCAGCTTGTGGACCGGATAAGAGGGGAGATTGCCAATGTTAAACCAGGGCCTGGTGACCGTTGCACCTTCGCATGGTTCCCGGACGAAGGGTTAACGATTCTCGATCGCCCCGGGGTGAGGAGCTGGTGGCGGGAATTTTATGCGAGATTCGATCAGTCCAGGAAAGACGCCGGTCCACTCGGGATCTGCCAGGTAACCGGGGAGTTCGGTCCAATCGCAACGGTCCACGCAACGAAGATTTCTGGAATTCCCGGTGGGATCGCATCGGGCGTTAGTTTGGTATCCAACGACAAGCAGGCCTTCGAAAGCTATGGCCTCGAAGGGGCCTCCAACTCTGCAATCGGCTATCGGGCGGCGGATGGTTATACACGTGCGATACAGGCGTTGGTGCAGGAGAAGCTTCATCGCAGCAGGCTCACAATCGGGGGCGATATTTTTCTCTTTTGGTCGCGCGTCAGCGGGGAGGTTGACGATCTGTTGACTTGCCTTAACGGAAGCAATCCGGAATCAGTAAGAAAATTGCTGGAAAGCGCCCGTAGCGGCGTCGATGACGCGGTTACCGATGCGAATGCGTTTTACTGCCTCACGCTCTCGGGAAACTCCGCCCGTGCCGTGGTCCGGGATTACCTTGAGGCACCGATTTCAATGGTTAAGGAACACCTGCGGCAGTGGTTTACGGACCTGCGGGTTGTCAGTCCCTCAGGCGACGAGGCTACAACCGTGTTTCCGTTGTGGCAGTTGGCGCTGGCGACCGCGATGGACTCTGACGCGGTATCTCCAATAACCGCGCCGCAACTGTTACAGGCGGCGATAAGGGGACAGACCATTGGTGACGGTATCCTGGCGGCATGCGTTCGGCGCCTGCAGGCCGAAGGAATGCGCGGATTCAATGCGACGCGCGTTGGATTGATCAAACTTATTCTCATAAGGAAAGGAATAACCATGAGTGAACAGGTGATGGCTGATGGGTCGCCGGCGTACGTCTGCGGCAGGTTAATGGCTGTTTTTGAACGGGCGCAGTGGGGTGCGCTGGGCGACGTGAATGCAAACGTCGTGGACCGCTTTTATGGAACCGCCAGCACCGCGCCGGGATTGGTATTTCCGCGGCTCTTCAAATCCTTCCAGCAGCACGTCAGCAAGCTGGAGAGCGAAAAGCCTGGTATGGCCACGAATGTAAAGAGAGATATCGAGGAACTTTGCAGCAGAGTCCCGCAACTTCCCCATTTGCTCCGTTTGGATCAGCAGGGCGAGTTTGCCCTGGGCTTTTATCATCAGCGCGCCGAATATCGTCGGCAAGGGCTTGAGAACAAGCAGCGGCGCGAGGAGCAAAACGGGTAGCGCAATCTTAATTTCAGTTCGGTAATTGTTTTTGTTTGAAAGGAAATTTCCATGAGCCAGGCAGTTGATCGTCGTTATGATTTTGTGTTTCTCTTTGACGTGCAGGACGGCAATCCCAATGGCGACCCGGATGCCGGAAATCTGCCGCGTGTCGATCCGCAAACCATGCAGGGATTTGTCACGGATGTCTGCATTAAGAGGAAAATTCGCAATGCCGTCGCGGCGATTGCCGAGGGAAAGCAGGGCTTCGACCTGTTCTTTCAAACTCAGGACGCGGTATACGAGAAACGTATTTTGAACAACTTGATGGAAAATGCCTTTGATCAAGCCGGCATTGATAAGAAAGCGTTCAAGGAAAGCAAGGGAAAAGACAAATCCACGGAAGCTGAAAAGGCCAAGAAATGGCTTCTTCAGCAATATTTTGATATCCGCACGTTCGGAGCCGTTCTGTCTACCGGTGAATTTAACTGCGGTCAGGTTCGTGGGCCGGCGCAGATCACATTTTCCCGGTCGTTGGATGCCATTATTCCCGTGGAATCGGCCATTACGCGAAAAAGCGTAACAACCGTCGAGGATGCGGAGAAGCAGACCAGGAAAGACGGCTTTTTGACCGGCACCTTTGGTCGCAAAAATACGGTCCCGTACGCGCTGTACCGCGGCCATGGATTCATCAATCCGCTTTTGGCGCGGGATACCGGGTTCAGCTACGCGGATCTGGCGTTATTCTTTCAGGCCATCCAACGTATGTTTGACTTGGACCGGTCCGCATCGCGTGGGTTAATGTCGCTGCGCGGATTGCACGTGTTCCAGCATTCCACTGCGCTCGGCGAGGCACCCGCGCACCTGTTGTTTGACAAAGTGGTATCCCCCGCACTCGGTGACACCGCCACGCCGCGGAAATTTGCGGATTACACGATCAACGTTGCCGATTCTCTGCCCGCGGGAATTATGCATCGTGAATTGTCGTCAGAGAATCTGGCGGAAATGACGTTTCCATTGACGTGATGCACGTGCCGATGCCATGCGGGATGATATCCGCGTGCGGAAATGTTGCATGACGTCCATCGCGTGGCCGGGGCGCTTAACAGGCCGGAGACGCGGCGCGGGCCGCCGGGCGGCCACGCTAAACCGGATGGTTGCGTTGAATTGGGGGATTTTGATGGTTGTGGCGTATCACAGTACATTTTGCGCTTATGGGTTCTGGTTGCCCAATGATCCGCGCGGGTCATGGTCGGATTATGTGCGATCATGGGATTTGTATTATGCCGCAGGCGGCGGAACCATGTGCGGCATGCGGCGATCAGTGGCGGCGGCACCGCATGATCGCAGCAATCGGTGGATGGCAAAGGAAAATCTTACATTCCCACCGGTGCGTTTTTCAAATCAACAGATCGCGGCAATTGGCCGGGGATTTGCAACGGCATGTACCGAGGCCGATTTCCGTATTCTGGCCTGTGCCATCATGCCCGACCATGTTCATACCGTTATCCTGCGGCACACACGCGACATTAGAAAAGTTGTCGGCCATCTGCGCAGCCGCGGCACCAAACAATTGAATGCGGAATCGTTGCGCCCGGATCAAACGGTATGGGCCTGCCGCGGATGGAATGTGTATTTGAATACGGCGGATGATATCGCGCGGGCGATTACGTATGTTAATGGCAATCCGGCCAGATCCGGGTTGCCGCCCCAGCATTGGAACTTTATCACACCA